>CAYOXR010000120.1:0-6163 GCA_964407955.1 uncultured bacterium
CGGCCAGATCAACGGCACGAGCGGTTACGAGGAGGCGGCGGCCCAGGGCCTGGTCGCCGGGGTCAACGCCGTGAGGTACGCCGCCGGCGAGGAGCTGGTGACTGTGCGCCGGGACGAAGGGTACATCGGCGTGCTGCTGGACGATCTGGTGCGCTGGGGCGTCGACGAGCCCTACCGCATGTTGACCTCGCGCAACGAGTACCGGCTCCTACACCGCCAGGGCAATGCGGCGGAGCGGCTGGCGGCCGGGGGGCATCGCTGGGGGCTGGTCGGCGCGGACGTGCTGGCAGAGGTCGAAGCCAGCGCCGGGCGAGTGCGTCGTGAGGTGGCGCGGCTGGCGGTGGCGCGCGACGGCGGCGACACTGGGGCCAAGCTGCTGTGCCGACCGGGCATGGACTACGCGGCCGTGATCGCGCGCGTCGGTGAGCCGGCGACGCCGCTCGAACGCGCCGAAGTGGAGCGGGTGGAGACCTTGGTGCGCTATGCCTCCTACATCGACCGGGCGCAACGGCACCTGGAAGCGCGCAGTGAATACGAGGAGATGCGCCTCGAGGGCGTTGACTTCCAGCACGTAGCCAGCCTTTCGGCTGAGGGGCGTGAGGCACTGAGTCGGCAGGCGCCGGCGACGCTGGGCGCAGCGCAGCGCCTGCGCGGAGTGCGTGAGAGCGATCTGACCGCGCTGCTCATCCACCTGAAGCGCCACAACGTTTCACGTGAAACACGACGGCCAAGCTGAGGCGCTGGAGCGCTACCGGGAGCTGCTCCAGCGGTATCACGGCGCGCTCGACCTGCTCTCGGACCGCGGGCTCGAGGAGCTGGATCGCCTGATGGGGGAGGCGGAGCGTTACGCCGCCACGGTGCGGCTCTTGGGCCGGCCCGAGGGCACGCTGCTGGACGTCGGCTCGGGCGCGGGGTTGCCCGGGGTGGTGTTGGCCCTTCGGTTGCCCGGCTGGCGGGTGATCCTCAGCGAGCGGCGGCGCAGGCGCGCCAGCTTCCTGACGCTGGTGGCCGGTCAGCTCGCTCTGGCCAACGTGGAGGTGTTCCGGGGGGACGTTCGCCGACTCAGCGGTGTTCGGGTCGACGTGGTCGTGGCACAGGGCGTCGCGAGCTTCGCCGAGGTGTATGCGATGACGCGCGCCGTTCACGCCGGCGAAGTGGTGTTGATGAGCCGGAAGGGGCCGGAGTGGCGTCTGGAAGCGGATGCGCTGGCTGCCGGGTGCAGCGCGGCGGTGGCCGTGGTGGCCGAGGAAGCGCTTGAACACCGTGGTACGCTTGTCGCACTCCGCCTCGCGGGAGGGCATGCTTGCCGATCATCGGGGTGATCAATCAGAAGGGTGGGGTGGGCAAGACCACCACCGCCGTCAACCTGGCGGCGGCCCTCGCGGAACGGCGACGCATCCTGCTGGTTGATCTCGATCCGCAGGCGAACGCCAGCAGCGGGCTCGGCATCCGCACGCCGCTCAGGACGGTGTACGACGTGTTCAGCGGGCGGGCGTCGGCTCGGCAGGCCTTGATGCGGACGGCGCAAGCGAACCTGGCGGTGCTGCCGGCGTCGGGCGACCTGGCCGGAGCGGCGGTGGAGCTCGATGCCACCGCCGACAACATGTTGCTGTTGTCGCGCGGCCTCATGGGCGTACGTCCCAACTTCGATTTCATCGTCGTGGACGCGCCGCCGTCGATGGGCGCCCTCACCTTGAACGCGCTTGCGGCAGCGGACCACCTGATCATCCCGTTGCAGTGCGAGTACTATGCGCTCGAAGGGATCGCCGGGATGATGGACACCGTTGAACGGGTTCGTGGCTCGTTGAACCGCGAGCTGAGGATCCTGGGGATCCTGCTCACCATGTTCGATAGCCGCACCAAGCTCTCGCAGCAGGTCGAAGAGAACGTGCGCAGGCACTTCCGGCGCGAGGTCTTCCGCACGGTCATTCCCAGGAGCGTGCGGCTCGCCGAGGCGCCGTCCTACGGCCAGCCGGTGCTGGAATACGCACCCATGTCGCCGGGGGCCCTGGCGTACCAGAGCCTCGCAGAGGAGGTCATCGATCGTGTCAGCCAAGGCTAGAGGGCTCGGACGGGGGCTCGACGCCCTTCTGCCGAAGGCCCAAGGTGGGATCCAACAGGTCGCGGTCGATCGCCTGACGCCCTCGCCGCACCAGCCGCGAAAACGCATGGATGACGCGACGATCGCGGAGCTGGCCTCGTCGATCGCGGACAAGGGGATGCTCCAACCGATCCTGGCGCGGCCGCGCGAGGACGGCTTCGAGATCGTCGCGGGGGAGCGCCGGTATCTGGCGGCCAAGCGTGCCGGTTTGACGAGCGTGCCAGTCGTCGTCCGCGACCTCGACGATCGCGAGACGCTGGAGGTGGCCATCGTCGAGAACCTGCAGCGGGAGGACCTGAACCCGGTTGAGGAAGCGCGAGCGTTCAAGCAGCTGCTCGACTTCGGGCTCAATCAAGAGCAGGTGGGTCAGGCGGTCGGGCGGTCGCGCAGTGCGGTCGCGAACAGCCTTCGGCTGCTGAGCCTGCCGGACCAGGCGATGGCGGCGTTGGAGGCCGGCGAGATCGCGGCCGGTCACGCTCGCGCCATCCTGGCGCAGGCGGATGCCGACCGCCTGTGGGCGCTCGACCGGATCGTGGAGCGCGGCTTGTCGGTGCGCGAGGCCGAGGCGTTGCGGCGGCCGGCGCCGCGCCGTGCGGGAACGAAGGTCGGGAACGACGGCCCCTACGCGCGCCTGGAAGAGGACCTCAGCCGGCACGCCGGCACGCGCGTGCGCATCCGGGGTGGGAAGCGGGGACGGATCGAGCTGCACTTCCATTCCGAAGACGAGCTGACGCGGCTGCTCGAGCTCCTCGGTTACCAGGCCTAGGCGAAGCGGCGCCGGCCGAGACTGCGCCCGCCGAGACTGCGCCGGCCGAGACTGCGCCGGCCGAGACTGCGCCAGCCGAGACTGCGCCAGCCGAGACTGCGCCACGCGGAGCTGCGCCAGCCGAAGCGGCAACTGACGAGGCGCCATCCAACCGGGGACATGCAGACCCCAACCGGGCGGCGCGCCAGCCCGAGGCGGGATCGTGTGGCGTCCCAGGACTGCGGTGGGCCTCGCCAGGCTGGGAGCGGCCGGTGCAGGAAGCGACGGCTGCGCGCGCCGAGGCTTGCTGGCGGTTGCCGTGCTGCGCGCGTCGGCCACGGCCGGGAGTGGCAGCAGGGCCGGTGTTTCACGTGAAACGGCGCGACCGCGAGCGTTGTCGTCCATGCGTGCGGGACGCGACTCTGGCGGGATTCCTCGGTGGTAGGATGCCGTCCGGAGCCCGTCGGACTCGCGGTTCGAAGAGGCTCCCAAAACCCTGGCTCGTGGGCCCGTGCCGTGTGAACCGCATGCGCCGCAGGCCGGCGCGTTCGTTTCCGCCTCGGGCATACCGACGCGATGACGCAAGGAGACACTAATGAAGGACCCAGTGCGCGTAGCAGTGACAGGCGCGGCAGGACAGATCGGGTATGCCCTTCTGTTCCGCATCGCCTCCGGCGACATGCTGGGGAAGGATCAGCCTGTCATCCTGAAGCTGCTCGAGATCCCGGCCGCAATGAAGGCACTGGAGGGCGTCGTGATGGAGCTCAACGACTGCGCCTTCCCCCTGCTGCACGGCGTGGAGGCGTCGGATGATCCCAACGTCGCCTTCGAGGACGTCGACTATGCCCTGCTCGTTGGCGCGCGGCCGCGCGGCGCGGGCATGGAGCGCAAGGACCTGCTCGAAGCCAACGGTGCCATCTTCACCGTCCAGGGCAAGGCGCTCAGCGACCACGCGGCCCCGGGCGTGAAGGTGTTGGTCGTCGGGAATCCGGCGAACACCAACTGCCTGATCGCGCTGAAGAACGCGCCGAATCTCAAGCCGGAGCAGTTCACCGCCATGACGCGGCTGGATCACAATCGGGCCATCAGCCAGCTCGCGGGCAAGGTCGGCGCCAAGGTGGCTGACGTGCGGCACATGATCATCTGGGGCAACCACTCCAGCACCCAGGTGCCCGACATCACCCACGCGTCCGTCGGCGGCCGTGCCGCCACCGAGCTGGTGGACGATGCCTGGGTCACGGGCCAGTTCATCCCCACCGTGCAGAAGCGGGGAGCGGCCATCATCCAGGCGCGTGGCGCCTCGAGCGCGGCGTCCGCCGCCAATGCCGCCGTGGACCAGATGCGCAGCTGGGCCCTCGGCACACCCGAGGACGACTGGGTCAGCATGGCCATCCCAAGCCGGGGCGACTACGGCATCGCGGAAGGCGTCGTCTTCTCGTTCCCGGTGCAAACGTCAAGTGGACGGATCGACGTCGTCCAGGGCCTGGACATCCCGCCCGCGGTCCGCGAGCGGATCGAGGCGACCGAGAAGGAGCTGCACGAGGAGGCCGCGGCGATCGCAAAGCTGCTCTGACGGCGCAACGCCCGCGCCCGTCGCACGGGCGGCGGCCCCGGCTCGAGCTGCTTGAGCGGGCACGCTACCGCAATCGCAACCGCACCTGCGGCGGCGTGCCCACGGCATGCCACGCTTCCCCGCCGTGCCGGCCATGCTTCGGGCCGGTTTCGGGACTGCGTTGCGGCGAGGGCCGCCCGGGTGCCGCGTCCGGCACCTGCCGACAGCTGCCTCCCGCGAAATCGGAAGCGTTCCGATTATGCTAAGCTACGGGCGCGCTACAGGAGCCGGCGCGGACGCAGCGATTGGAGCTCGAGGTGAGCGAGCGATCCGAAGCAGAGACGCAACCGGGCACGTCGAGCGGCGGCCGCGAGGCGGGTGAGCGCGGCGGCGCGGGTCCGCGCGCTGTCCTCAAGGATCACGGCTTGCGCTACAGTCGCCCGCGGGAGCTCATCCTCGGCTTCCTGCTGGACGGCAACAAGCACGTCAGCGCGGAGGGCCTGTATCTCGCCCTTAAGCAGGACGGCGAGAATCTCAGCCTGTCGACGGTCTATCTCAACCTCGGCGTGCTGGAAGAGGCCGGGCTCGTGCGCGAGTTCAAGGGCGCGGCCGGCCAGTCCTTCTACGACAGCAACGTCTCGCCGCACTACCACGTGGTCTGCAAGCAGACCGGGCGCATCCTCGATGTGGCGGCGCCGCTCATCGACGGCAAGCCGCTGGGTCGCTACCTGAAGGACACGATCGAAGCCGCCACCGGCTGGCAAGTCGACGAGCCGCGCCTAAGCCTGACCGGCTTGTCGCCCGAGGCCAGCGAGGCCACAGACGCCGGCGACGCCGGCGGCGATGCGGACGGCTGACGAGAAGGCCGGCGTAGGACGAGATCTTTCCACAGCGACGACAAGGTCCAGGATGCGCCCGAAGCATGAGCGGCGTGGCCCCTGCGCTGGAGCCGACCGCGCCATGGAGCCGGTAGACTGACCCCCGACATGCGCGACACGCCCCCTGCCTCGCCGGCCCCGGACGCGCCCGATGGCGTGAGGCTGCGCGAGCCGGCAGACACCGAGGAGTTCCGTGCGCTGGAGGCCCTGCAGCTCGAGGTGTGGGGGTTCGAGGAACGCGAGCTGGTTCCGGCGGCGCAGTTCCGGGCGGTGCAGCACGCCGGGGGGATGGTGCTCGGCGCCTTCGTCCGGGGACGCATGGTCGGCTTCGCGTACGGCTTCGCAGCGTTGCCGCACGGGCCGTGGGAGCGGGGCGTGGGCATCCACTCGCACATGGTCGCGGTGCGTCCGGCCTACCAGGGGACCGGGGTGGGCCGGCGGCTGAAGTGGGGGCAGCGACGTTGGTGCCTGGAGCGCGACATCGATTGGATCACGTGGACGTTCGATCCGATGCAGGCCCGCAACGCGCGGCTGAACTTCCACCACCTCGGCGTCCGCAGCCGCGAGTACCTCGTGGACTTCTATGGCGCCATGCCCGGCACGCTGGGCGGCGGTCTGGCGAGCGATCGCCTGGTGGCCTTCTGGGACCTGCGCGACGAGGGCGTCACGCAGCTCGCGGAACGGTTCGCGATCGACCTGTTGCCGGAACCGGCCCCGGTCCGACCCGGCCGCTGGATCCTGAGGCGGGGAGCGGGTGGGGAGCCCCAGCCGGAGCAGGCACCGGCCGATGGCACGGCGCTTCGGGTGGAGGTACCCGAGGACGCCACGCGCCTGCTCGCCAGCGATTCCGCGTTGGCGGGCCGCTGGCGCCACGCGGTGCGTGACGC
>CAYOXR010000121.1:0-2769 GCA_964407955.1 uncultured bacterium
TTCGAGACGATCCACCCCTTCCTCGACGGTAACGGGCGCCTGGGTCGACTTCTCGTCACCCTTCTGCTTTGCGCTGAAGACGTGCTCTTGGAACCGACCCTCTACCTCAGTCTGTACTTCAAGGCCAATCGCGACGAGTACTATGCCCGCCTCCAGGCCGTGCGGGAAGAGAGCGCCTGGGAGCCGTGGATAGACTTCTTCCTGCGAGGCGTGTTCGAGACGGCACAACAGGCTTTCGCAAATGCGAAGAAGCTCACGGCGATCTTCCAGCGCGATCGACAACGACTTGAAGGACTTGGGAGGGCCGCAGGGAACGCCCTGCAAGTCCACACGTACCTTCAACATCATGTGTTCCTCAGCGTTCCCGAGGCTGCCAAAGCGCTACCCATATCAGCACCGACCATCCAGAAGTCTGTGGATGCGATGGCGCAGCTCGGCATCGTCCGCGAAATCACGGGCAAAGAGCGCAACAGGGTGTGGGTATACGGCGACTACCTGGAGACCTTGAGCGAGGAGATCTAGGGGCGTCTTCTTCTGGCCAAGAGAGACGAGCTGCGGTACTGCCTGGGCCCATTGGTCGACCAGACCAAGGCAGTACGAGTCTCCCGAGGGATAAGACACTTGGGCTCAAGGGGTCGCTGCAACACTTCATGATGGACTCTCTCTGCGGTGAGAGGGGGCGGTGGTGCAGCGAGCTCAGAGGTTGACCGAGGCGCAGCGGTCGGAGGTGTGGCAGCGCTACAGGCGCGGGGAGTCTTTGGGGCAGATCGGCAGCGCGTTCGGCAGGCCGAGCAGCTCGATCTACACCGTTGTCGCTGTCACCGGCGGCATCTCACCGGTGGTCCGTAGGCGCTCCAGATTAGCGTTGACGCTGCACGAGCGGGAGGAGATCTCGCGCGGCATGGCGCGCGGCGACAGCATCAGGGCTATCGCCGGGAGGTTGGGCAGAGCACCATCCAGCGTGAGCCGGGAGATCCTCCGCAACGGCGGGCTGCAGCGGTACCGAGCGGTTTCGGCCGACCAGCGGGCCTGGCGGACGGCTGCCAGGCCCAAAGTGTGCAAGCTCGCCGGCAACGCTCGCCTGCGCGAGGTGGTGGCCGACAAGTTGGTTGAGGACTGGTCGCCGGAGCAGATCAGCGGTTGGTTGAAGCTCACCTACCCGCATGATGAAGGCATGCGGGTCAGTCATGAGGCGATCTACCTGAGCCTGTTCGTGCAGGCTCGGGGCGCGCTGAAGAAGGAGCTCGCCGAGCACCTGCGTACTCGCCGAACGATCCGCAGGAGCCGGCATGCCAGCCTCCGGGGCAAGAAGCGCGGGCAGATCCAGGACGCGGTGAGCATCCGCGAACGACCCGCCGAGGCTGAGGACCGCGCGGTGCCCGGGCACTGGGAGGCGGATCTACTCAGCGGCTCGAAGAACTCCCATGTCGCCACCCTGGTGGAGCGTTCCACCCGCTTCGTGATGCTCTTGAAGCTCGACGGCAAGACCGCGCCCGGCGTGGCGCTGGCCCTCGCTGAAGGCATTCAGCGGCTGCCCGAGGAGCTACGCAAGACGCTGACCGTGGATCGCGGGCTGGAGATGGCGGCGCACAAGAGCTTCACCATCGCCACCAACGTGCAGGTCTACTTTTGTGACCCGCGCAGCCCCTGGCAGCGCGGCAGCAACGAGAACATCAACGGCCTGTTACGCCAGTACCTGCCCAAACGCAGCGACCTCAAGCCCTTCACCCAGGACGATCTGGATGCCATCGCCAGCCGCCTCAACACCAGGCCCCGAAAGACGCTGGCCTTCCGGACCCCAGGCGATATGCTCCTGGAAGCCATCGATACAGCCAGTCGATTGAATGGGACTCCGTAGACACGCGGAGGGGTACCGAGCGAGTCGAAGCGGGAAACAGGAACCGGCATCTCTGGGCCGGCCTCCACTCTCACGGCCACCGCCCCGCCAACGTTGCAGGACACTGCGGCATTCCGCCTTGCCGTCGGAGCGCTACTGCCCAGCCATTGTCGAGGGTCCTCGTGCAGTCTCGAGGTCAAACCGCCAATCGATGCAGCGCATCGCATGACCCGGCGGGTACTCGAATTCGGTCTCCCCAAGGGACATGAACCCGGCCTTCGCACAGATGGCGTTGGAGGGCGCATTCTCCACGGATGGGAATGCGTGTACGTAACGGCGCGCGCCCTCGCCCGCCGCCCTCGCCAGCATCGATCTCGTACCTGCCGTAGCAAGCCCCCGCCCCTGGAACTCCGGGAGCACGTGCCAACCTGTTTCCCACACGGCCTGACCGCGCCAATCTCGGGGCCAGTAGCCCACCCAACCGGCGGCTTCCGAACTCGTCGCGGTCACGATCACGAAGAGTCGCGAAACGCCCTCCTCATTGTCCCTGCAGTACCGCTCGTGGCGCGAACGGATCTGCTCCAACGATTCCGGCCCACCGAGATGCATCATCATCCGCGCGTCACCGAGTAGTCGCTCCAAGAGCGGGAGGTCACTCCCGCCGTAAGGTCGTAGCGCCACAGCCGCATCGCTCATGTCCAGGCAGGGTACTCCAACGGACCTTGCGCCTGTCACTGCGGCCTACACACGGGTCGGATTTGGCCAGGAGCGCGGCCAGCCACGGATGCGAGACTTTCTGGTGCGAAGCCAGCCGCACTGCGGCCCCGAACCCCAAGCCCCAACAGTGGTAGGCTCACAAGGCCCATCGTTGCAACGAGGCTTTGAATCCGCCTCCATTATCGGCCGGCTACAACAATAATCTCAAAGAGCCT
>CAYOXR010000122.1:0-3080 GCA_964407955.1 uncultured bacterium
CGACCCGGTGAACACGGCATCCTCTGCTTTCTGTGGGGGCACTGCGTGCAATCTCGACGACACGTACGCACAGGTCACCTTCACCCAGGGGTTCACGTTCCCGTTCTTCGGCACGACGTACCAGTCGGTGTGGATCAACACCAACGGCGGCGTGACGTTCGGCGGCGGTGATTCGTATCCTGCCCCGGCGGCCACCAGCGTCCCAGAACCGGGCATCGGGATCCTCTGGGGGAACATGTATCCCGGCGTGGACAACATCTCCTCTCTGCATGACGAGATCGACTACCAGCAGTTCAGCGACCACTTCGTGATCTCGTACACCAACGTAGAGGACTACAACGCGCCCCCAGCTATCGAGAACATCGCCACGCTGACGCTGTATAACGACGGCACAGTGGTCATGAGCTACAGCGATCAGGAGACGTCCCAGTCTCACGGTGACGGCCTCCTGGTCGGCGTGTTCGATGGCACCGGGTATAACAACGCCAACAACTACAACTATGAAACGTCGCTGTCGGCGACCTACGGCAGTTACAGCTCGGGCCACGGGATCATCGTCTACAACGACAACGGCTCTTTCGGTGGCATGACGACCACGACGGGCGGGTTGAACGGCACCACGATCACGTTCACCCCGTAGACAGCAAGCGCCATAATGCCGTCGGCGCCGGAGCAGCCCGAGCGGGCCCTCCGGCACCGTTTCTTCAGGCCGGTTGTCTTGCGCGCGGCCCCTCCGTGCAGCTCAGTCCCTCTAGCGCGTCTGATCCCCGGCCGACGACGCATTCGTGCTGGCCGGGGGCGTCACTTGCGAGGAGCCTACGGTCGCTCTCGCAGCGCCTCGGCCATCACCTCGGTGAGGTGCTTCGCCTGCGTGTGGGTGCCGTCGGCGATCTGATGGCGGCAGCTGAAGCCGCACGCCACCGTGTCCCCATCGTGCTCGCGCACGGCGGGGAAGAGGCGCTGCTCGCCGATAGCCATCGACAGGTCGTGGTGGCCGTAGCCGAACGAGCCCGCCATGCCGCAGCAGCCCGAGTCGAGCTCGGCCACGTCCTCCGAGACCCACTCCAGGACGGCGCGCGTGGAGCTGGTGCCGAGGATCGCCTTCTGCTGACAGTGGCCGTGCAGCAGGGTCCTTCCGGGGCGCTTCACGAAGACGGCGGAAGGATCGAGCTCGCCCCGGCTCCACGCCTTGGCAAGGAACTGGTCGATCATGAACACGTCCGCGGCCACGGCGTCGGTGCGGGGGCCGGGCAGCAGATCGCGGTAGTCGCCGGTCAGGGCGGTGACGCACGAAGGCTCCAACCCCACCACCGGCACACCCCGCTCCACGTAGGGGGACAA
The DNA here is from genome assembly GCA_964407955.1 of uncultured bacterium. Taxonomy (GTDB): domain Bacteria; phylum Deinococcota; class Deinococci; order Deinococcales; family Trueperaceae; genus JASBRS01. Next base: position 1,342 of record CAYOXR010000122.1, read on the forward strand.
GCGCTCGATGATGGCCCGCGCCAGCGTCTTCGCCTGACGCAGCAGCCCCTTCGAGATCTGCGGCCGCCCGCAGCAGCCGTAGGGGACCAGCTCGACCTGGTAGCCGAGCGCCTCGAGCACGCGGACGGCCGCCTGCCCGGGGCCGGTGTCGTTGAACACCGTCCAGGTGTCGGCGAACAGGGCGACGTGCCGACCGGCGGTGCGGGGTGCCGTTCCGGACGACGCGACGTCGGCGGCGGCCGCAGCGCCCGTGCTGCGGGCGCGCCGGGCGAACCAGCGGTCGAATCGCAGCGGCGCGTAGCGCGGCATCACCCGCCGGCTGTCAACGTCCAGCACGCGCTCCAGCAGCCAGCGCACCGGCGCCGTGGGAAGCAGGGCGTTGCCGATGGGCGCCAGGCGCTGACCCAGCGGCGCCACGCGCGCCACGTTGCCGATGGCCTGCACCGACAGCGGCGTGCCGTGGTCGTCGTAGTAGTGCTGCAGGAACTCGTACTTGATCTTGGCCATGTCCACCTGGCTGGGGCACTCCGCGCTGCACGCCTTGCACTCCAGGCACAGGTCGAGCACGTCGTACACGTCGCGGCTGGTCAGCCCGCCGGGCATGCGGCCGTTGAGCGCGTCGCGGAGCACGTTTGCGCGGCCGCGCGTGCTGTGGTCCTCGTCGCGCGTCGCCATGTAGCTGGGGCACATGGTGCCCGTGCCGACCTTGCGGCAGGCGCCGACGCCGTTGCAGTTCTCGATCGCCCCGAGGTAGCCGCCGTCCGCGGAGAAGTCCAGGAACGTCTCCAGCGCCACCTCCGGGTAGCCGGGCCCGTAGCGGAGGTCCTGCGTCATCGGCGGCGCGTCGACCACCTTGCCGGGGTTCAGCAGGTTGGCCGGGTCGAAGGCGTGCTTGATGGCGCGGAAGTCCTCGTAGAGCACCTCGCCGAAGAGGTTGGGGTTCTGGTAGGAGCGGATCAAACCGTCGCCGTGCTCGCCGCTCCAGGAGCCGCCGTGCTTCTTGACCAGCTCGAACACCTCGCGGCTGATCGCCTGGAAGGTGTCGACGCCGTGCTCGGTCTTGAGGTCGAGGTGGGGCCGCACGTGGATCACACCTACCGACGCGTGGGCGTAGAAGACCACGTGAACGCCGTGGCGCCGGCACACCTCGGCCACCTCCGCGATGTAGGCCGGCAAGTGCTCGACCGGCACCGCGCTGTCCTCCACGAACGGCGTCGGCTTCTCGCGCCCCTTCACGGTGGAGTAGATGCCCAGGCCGTCGCGCCGGAACTGCAGGATCTCGGCCTGCTGGGCCGGCGCCGTCGCCACGTAGGTCGCGTAGGCCAGCCCCGACACTTCGTCGTCGCGCTGCAGGCTCTCCAGGCCGGCTCGCATCTCCCCCTCGCTGGTGCCGTCGAACTCCACCATCAGCACCGCGCCGGGGTCGCCCTGGAGCCAGCCGAGCAGCGGTGCCAGCGCGCGGTTGCGACGCCCCAGCACGAAGATGTCGCGGTCCATCAGCTCCACGGCGGAGGGGCCGTGGCGGTTGACGTGGCGCACGGCGGTCAGCGCCTTCTCGAGCGTGTCGAAGTGCAGCATCGCGAGCAGCCGGTGGGTGGGCACGGGGTCGAGGTGGACGGTCACGTCCAGGATGATGGCCAGCGTGCCCTCGCTGCCGCACACCAGCTTGGCGAGGTTGAAGGGCCGCCCGCCGATGAACTCGTCCAGGTTGTAGCCGCCCACCCGGCGCATCACCTTCG
>CAYOXR010000123.1:0-2823 GCA_964407955.1 uncultured bacterium
AGAACCGGTCTACGCCCTCCCACCGACCGACCTTCGCCTATTTCCTTGACCCACTCCGCTAGCAGGAGTTTCTCCACGAGCTTCGACACGGTTGGACGGCTGAGCCCGAGCTCTCTAGCGAGCTCCGCACGCGAAAGCGGGCCCTTGTCCCGCAACGCGTGGAGAATCGCTTCGCTATTCATGATGGCTAGAAGGGGCGGGGTCGCCCCGCGCTTTTCGTTCATGGGCCACCATCTCGAATCTAAGAACACTTTGTTAGTTAACTTTCGTATTAATAATCTAATACGGGCGGCGTCCTTCGTCAAGCTGTCCCGGAAAGCGCCCCAGTCGGGCGACAATGCCCTCAGTCCGCAGCCCTCAATCGTGGTCGGCAGGTACCGCACAATGGAAGACAGGTCGCGGAGCCCCGTGTCCTCTTGGACCCTACGTGCCTGCCCAGATGCGTGGACGCGGCTGGGGTTCACGGCGAAGTTCGTGACCCAGGCCTCAAGGTCGGCAGCGTGCGGCCTGCCCGCGGCCGCCGTGCCGATGCCGCAGGCGCCGCCCATCCCAGTGGCAATCGTGGCCTCATGCACGAGCAGCCTCCTGGAGCCTGGGATAGAGATCCTTCAGGCGCCGATAGAGCTCCCGGTACACCGCGTAAAGCTCCTCGTAGCGATGCGCGGCGGCAGCTTTGGGCTCGGCGACGCCTGCCTGGTGAACGAAGTTCGGGATGTCTTCGAACGACCAGCGGCCCGTGCTCACGCCGGCAAGGAGAGCCACCCCTAGCGCACTACCGCTCTCGCCGCCCTCGAAGTACACGACGTCGTGATCGATGACGGATGCGAGGATTCCGCGCCAGAGAGCGCTGCGAGAGCCGCCATCCATCATGTACACCCGCTCGACCGGAAAACCGGCCGCCTCGAGTACCTCGACGTGATGTCGGAACGCGTAGGAAACGCTCTCGAGCACGGCCCGGTGAACGTGAGCGCGTCGATGCGACAACGTGAGTCCGATCAGCGTGCCCCGCGCCAGCGGGTCATGGATCGGCGTCTTCTCCCCGAGGAAGTAAGGGAGGAGGACGAGTCCCTCGGCCCCCGCTTCCACGTCCGCCGCCTCCGCATCGAGCTGCGCGAAGTCGCGGTCCGACGCGAACCGGTCACGGAACCACTTGACCAGCGAACCGGATGAGGCCATGCAGCCGTTGATCACGAACCTTTCAGGGACATCGTGGTAGTCGATGAAGAGTTCCCTGACAGGGTCGAACCCGTCCGTGACGTAAAGGAAGTCGCCCGCGCCGCCGAACTTCATCACCACCTCGCCCGGGCGCTGCAACCCCGCGGCGAACGCGGCCGCGATGTGATCCGCACTCCCAGCGATGAGAGCCGTGCCGGCACGCAGGCCGGTCGCTTTCGCCGCGACTGCGCTTACCTCCCCAACGCGTTCGTGCGGCCGCCTCACCGGCCGCAGCCAGCCCGCATCGACGCCGGCCGCGGCCAGGACGGGCTCCAACCATGCCTCGTCCTGCACGTTCCAGAGACCGGATTCCATCGCCCAGTTGGACTCGGTGTACGCCTCGGCTCCCAAGCGCTCCGTGATGTACTCGTAGGAGCCGACGATGCGCTCCGCGCGGGCCCAGCTCTCTGGCTCGTTCCGCGCCAGCCATAGCAGCTTCGGAGCCACCAGCTGTTGGTTCCACGTCGCCCCGGTGTCCGCGAAGAGGCGGTCCTCGTCGAAGCGCTCTGCGAACCAGCGCACCTCACGATATGCCCGAGCGTCGTTCTGTTGGATAGAAGGTCGCACCGGCTCGCCGCGAGCATCGAGGCACACGACAGCGGGCACCATCCCTGACACTCCGACCGCTCGCACCTCGGAAGCCTGGAGCCCCTCCATGAGCGACGCGAGCACGGCCAGCGTACCGGACCACCAATCCGAAGGAGCTTCCTCTGCCCAGGACGGATGCGGGGTATCGAGATCGTGCGGGTGCTCTGCCGAGGCCACAATATTGGCATCGTCGTCAAGGACCACACCCTTGACGGCGGTCGTACCGACGTCGACACCCACAACCATCCTCAGCCCTGCCGAGCCTTGCGGGCCAGCCGCATGAACTCCGCCGCCCGTGCCGGATCCACCGGCTTCCAAGTGTCGGCGTCCACCTTCAGGGACGTCCCGACCACGCATCCGTCCGCCAAGCGCAGAATGTCCGCCACGTTGTCGTGACGGACGCCCGTGTTCGCCAGCACCGGAACGTCCTGCACTGCTTGCCGCACGCTTTCGAGGTGTTCCAGCGGAGCCGCTTGGCCCGTCATCGGCCCCGATACCAGGATGGCGTCTGCCAGGCTAGAGAATGCGGCGCTTCTTGCCCGCTGCGCCACGGTGCGCGCATCGAGTGGGGAGGCGAACTCAGCCGTCACGTTGAAGAGCAAATAGAGATCGTCACGCGCCACCTGCCGGCGGTAGCGCAATGCTCGCGCCGCGCTGCCCTGCCACAGGCCCATGTCCGACCCGTAGACTCCCGTGAAGATCTCGCGGGCGAACCGCGCCCCTGTGGCCGCCGCCAGCGCAATCGTGCTAGTCGGATCCCAAAGCACATCGACGCCGAAGGGGACAACGATATCCGCGCGCAGGCGGCCGATGACGAAGGCCATTCCGGCGGTCGAGGCGGCATCGACTTCGAGCTGGTACGGACGGTCGTTCTCATTGCCAAACATGACCGCATCGACGCCAGCCTCCTGGAGGGCGAGCAGGTCCTTTCGGGCAGCGTCAACCATGCCTTCCATGCCCGCAACAGCGTCGTAACGCGGCGTGCCGGGCAGCGCGGCAATATGCACCATGGCAATAACC
>CAYOXR010000124.1:0-3728 GCA_964407955.1 uncultured bacterium
CCAGCGAGACGGCGCTGTCCGACAAGCTGAGCAAGCTCCTGAGCCGGCTGTCGGAGCGTGAGGCCGAGGTGCTGAGGCTCCGCTTCGGCCTCGTGGACGGTCAGCAGCACACCCTGGAGGACATCGGCCGGCTCTACGGCATCACGCGCGAGGCGGTGCGGCAGGCCGAAGCGCGGGCCCTGCGCAAGTTGCAGTACCTGGCCCGGCGCGACGTCTCGCTCAGGGACTTCCTGGACTGAGGCGGCGGTGCGCAACCGCGCCCGAGTCGGCGCGGCGTCCGGGGCTCAGCCCGCCGTGGCGTGCTCGGAGCGCGTGGCGGTCTCGATCAGGATGCCAAGACCCAGCGCCAGCGTCGACGTGCTCAGAACGATCGCCAGCATGCCCAGCGCCACTGCGCCCATTCCGATGAGCAGCACGGCGCCGGGCGACGCGCCGGCGCTCTCGAGCGCCAGGGCCTTCACGCGCGGGCTGACGTCCGCCGCCTCGATCAACATGTGGGTGATGCGCCCGATGCTGCGGCCGGTGGCGATCTCAACCGCTCCAAGCAGGATGACGGCGATGGCAAGCAACAGTAGCGGCGCCACGCCGAGCAGCGACAACAGCCCCAACAGGGCCGCGGTCATGCCTCCCACGAACTCGGAGGTCACCGCCGCACCGGTCGGAAGGGCGTGCAGCTGACTGCGCTCCTCCCTGGACAAGGCGGCGCCGTAGCGGGCCGCAGCGCTTCCTTGCACAGCCACGAACGACGCTCCAACCACGATGACGCCGACCTGCGCCAACAGGTGCGGAAGCACGCCGGCCAGGCCGACGATGGCCGGCACGGCTCCGGCCGATCCCACCGTCGCTACGGCCTCGCTTCCGATACCGGGCATTGATGTGGTGCGCGAAACAGATGCCATGGTCTGCTCGTCTGCCGTCCGGATCCTCCTTCCGTTCCGCCGTCGAGGCGGAAGAGGACGTCATGGACAACGGCAGCGACAAGGGCCGGGGCCCTTGCCCTCGTGATCGCGAGGCGATCACGAGGGCACTCCAGACCTCCAGCCCGCAACGTCATGCCTACCGGACAACGCATGCAGGGCGCGGCCGCGCCCTCCCGTCGCGCTTTCGGGAGCGCCACGACGGGCATCGGATCTGCGCGTGCGAACGCTGTCCCTGACACGATCAACCGCGTGCTCGCCACACCCCTGCGGTGCCCGGCGAGGCATTGAACACGGGGCCGCGGCGCTCTATACTCGAGGCACTCGAAGTCCACCCCCTCTTGCAACGTCGCCAATCGGTCCGAGCCACGAGCCCCCTCGCCGCACGGGTGAACGTCCTTCGCTCCCACCGATCCTGCCTGAAGCGGACCCCCCAGGAGACGCACATGCTACGGCGGACAGTTGCTCATGTCTATGCGCCGGTCGCCGGCGGCCCCGGCGTCCGTTTGCGCGAACCGATATCGCCCAACCGCTGGCGCGGCGAGACCGACTGCATCGTCGGCCCCTTCTCGAGCCGCAACCTCGCCCACGGCTTCGCGAGCCTCACCACGGACTTCGGGCAGTACGGCGGGGTCCGCTTCACCATCTTCGCGAAGCGCGAGTGCTGGTACGTCGAGGTCCAGATCCAGGCTTGACGGCGCGCGGCCGACCGGCGCGTCCACATCCGGCCCACCCGAGCGAAGCGAAAGCGACCCCGCGGGTGTGCGCTTCTCCGTGCCGAAGGTCACCGCACGCGACCCGCCGCCGGAGCGCCCGGCCGGCCTGGAGCCGGCGATTCGTCAGCCGCCGGCAAGGCTCCCGGCGACACGACCGATACCGTCCGCGAAGTGCTCGAGGTCGACCACCGCGGCCAGCTCGGGCTGAGGACCCAAGGCGCGCAAGAAGGCCTCGTCGGCCCGGCCCGTGCCCACGGCCACCAGCGTGAGGCCCAGCGCCCGCGCACGGGCCGCGGCATCGAGCGTCGCACGGCGGTCGTCGGGCATGCCATCCGTGATGAGCAGCGCCACTCGGTGGCCGGCCCGCCCGCGCAGGCGCGCGCACGCCAACCCGAGCGCGGCGGCCATGTCCGTTCCGCCTCCGGGGCTGAGCCCAGCCAGGCTGCGTTGGAAGCGATGCGGGTTGCGGGTGGCACCAGTGAGTACGCGCGCGCCACGCGCGAAGCCGATGACACCCACCGCGTAGTGCCGGCGCCAGGCCTCGTAGAAGAAGCGGACCGCGCCCCGCAGCAGCTCGGGCATCTTCCCCTCGTCGGCCATGCTGGCCGACAGGTCGAGGAGCAGGTAGACGGTGCCCGCCAATCGCACGCGACGTCCCGTCAGCGGCGCGGCGGCCCGCCGTGCCAGGCTCACCGCCTCGGCGTCCGGCAGGGACGAGCTGCCGGGCGGGTGATCGCCGGCGCGACCCGGGGGCGCTCGCAGTTCCATCGCCTCTCACTGTAGCGGCATCCCGGCAGGCTCGCAGGTTGGCGTCGACCGCGAGCGCGCGCGCCGTGCCACGTCGCCCGCAACCCGCCAGGTCGGAGCCGGCTACAGGTGCAAGCGCGCCAGCGCCGCGACCAGCGAGGTGCCGGACACGAGCTGCACCCCGGTCAGCACCAGCAGCGCGTAGATGGCCAGCGTGAACGCCCGCTCGCGAACGGCTCGGTTGAGCCACACCCCCAGGGCCGCGCCCACGAAGGCGAGCGGCAGCAGCGTCACGGCCACGAGCGCGTTGTCGGTGTTGAGCAGGCCCAGCCAGGCGTACGGCACCAGCTTCACCAGATTGACGATGAAGAAGAACCAGGCGGCGGTGCCCACGTACAGCTCGCGGCCCAGCCCGCGGGGCAGCAGGTACACGGCCACGGGTGGGCCACCAACGTGAGCCAGCGTGGAGGTGAAGCCGGCGACGGCCCCGAGCACCGAGCCCCAGCCGTGTGACGGTGGGCTCGACGCCAGCAGGCGCAGCACCCGTTCGCGAAACAGCTGCCACGCCACGAACGCCAGCGCCAGCACACCCACGCCGACCTCCAGCGCACGGCCGTGCGGCGCCAACCGGTCGAACGCCAGCGCCCCCAGCGCGATGCCCACCAGCGCGCCGGGAAGGAGCCGGCGCAGGTCACGCAGGCTGGCACTGCGGCGGTAGTGCCACACCGCGAAGATGTCGCCCGCGATCAGCACCGGCAACAGCAGCGCCGCCGCTGCCGGCACCGGCATGGTGAGCGCGACCAGCGGCGTGGCGATCACGCCGGAGCCTGCCCCGAAGCCCGCCTTGGCCAGGCCGATCAGCACCGCCGCGACGGCCGCGACCGCGAAGGCGTCCAGCGGCAGCCCCAGCACACCCGTCACCTCACTCGCTCGCCGGCAGCTCGCCGCTCAGGCGGCATGCTCGGCGAAGGTGGGCGGCCGCCGCGCGCCCGCCGCCCGCTCGAAGGCATAGGCGTAGCCGAGCAAGCGGCCGTCGCTGGCCGCCCCGGCGAAGAACGACACCCCAACGGGCAGCCCGTGGACGAAACCGGCAGGGACGCTCACGTGGGGGTAGCCCGCCATGGCGGCGGGCCGCGCGCAGCCGCCGAGCTTGCGGTCGCCGTCGATGGGATCGATGACCCAGGCGGGCACCGTGCTGGGAGCCACGATGGCATCGAGGCGGTGCGCTTCGAGCGCGCGATCGATCCCGTCCCGGCCGCCGGCGCGGCGGCAGGCGGCGCGGATGCGGGCGTGCACGGCAGGGTCCACCTCCCCCGTCTCGATGGCGCGCTCGAGCAGCTCCTGGCGG
>CAYOXR010000125.1:0-2704 GCA_964407955.1 uncultured bacterium
GATCGCCGGCGCCATGAAGAACGTGATCGCGCTGGCCGCCGGCATGAGCGACGGCCTCGGCCTGGGCGACAATGCCAAGGCGCTGATCCTCACGCGCGGGCTGGCCGAGATCGTGCGGCTCGGCGAGCGCCTCGGCGGCGAGGCGTCCAGCTTCTACGGCCTGTCGGGCGTCGGCGACCTTGTCGCCACCTGCGTCAGCGACCAATCGCGCAATCACTTCGCAGGCGTGCGCTTCGCCCGCGGCGCCACGCGCGCCGAGCTCGAAGCCGAGCATCTCACCGCAGAGGGGCTGCCGACGGCCGAGGCCGCGCACAACCTCAGCCTCGCGCTGGGCGTCGAGCTGCCCATCTCCGCCGAGGTGTACCGCGTTGCATTCGAAGGTAAGCGCCCCCGCGACGCCATCCGCGACCTCATGGGACGCGGCCCCAAGGCCGAGTGACCGGGTCCGTCGGCCACGCCGGCCGCTCGGAACACGCACCTGCGCGGGCTAAGATGGGGAACGCGCCCACGGACCCGGGTGCCGCGGCGATTGCGGACGGTGCGAGTCGAGGCCGTCGGCGCCAGCGGGGTGGGCGCAACGGAGGGCGCGTGACCGCGATATCCGCCTCGGGCCTCACCAAGCGCTACGGGCGCGTGCTGGCCGTCGACGGCTTGAGCTTCGCCATCCAACCCGGCGAGATCGTCGGATTCCTGGGTCCCAACGGTGCGGGCAAGACCACCACGCTACGCATGCTCGCCGGCCTGGTGCGACCCAGCGGCGGATCCTGCCGAGTCCTGGACGGCTCCGTACCCGGCGCGAGCCTGCGTCAGGTCGGTACCATGATCGAGGAACCGAGCTTCTATCCCTACCTCAGTGGGCGCGCCAACCTCAAGCACGCCGCCACCCTTCACGGCGGCGTGCCGGACAGGCGAATCGACGAGGTCCTGGAGTTCGTTCGCATGGAGCGCGCGGCGCGCAAGCGGGTGCGCGCCTACTCCCAGGGGATGCGCCAACGCCTGGCGCTGGCGCGCGCCCTGCTCTGGAAGCCCAGGGTCCTGCTGCTCGACGAGCCGACGAACGGTCTCGACCCGGCGGGGATCGCCGAGGTGCGCTCGGCGCTCAAGACCGTGGCGGTGCAGGGCGTGACCGTGCTGGTGTCGAGCCACATCCTTCCCGAGATCGAGAAGCTGGTGGAGCGCATCCTCGCCATCGACCGGGGCCGTCTGCGTTTCGACGGGCCGCTGCACGGGCTGCTTGACGCCGCCGGTGCCGGCAGCGTCAGCTTCGAGATCGAGGCCACCCAGGGACGGGCGCTGCTCGACGCACTGGCCGACCTCGGCCTGGAACCGGCACCGGCCGGCGAGGCCGGGGCTCGCGTGAACGTGCCGGTCGCGATGGCGCCGGAGCTGCTGTCGGAGCTGGCGTCGAAGGGCGTGAAGGTGCTGGAGGCCCGGCGCGGCAGCGCCACGCTCGAGGATGCCTACCTGCGGCTCGTGGGGGCGGAGGGGCGGCCCTCGTGAGCGCCACCGTCAACGTCGTTCGTGCGGAGCTCTTCAAGGCCTTTCGCAAGCGCCGCTTCTACTTCCTGGCCGGGCTCTACTGGCTGCTGCTGCCCGCCGTGGCGCTGGTGACGGCGGCCGTGCTCGACCGCAACCTGGGCGCGTCGTTCGCCAACCAGAGCGGTCAGGTGGTCCAGGTCGTGCAGGGCTTCGCATCCCCCTTCGGGATGGCCAGGCTCGCTCTCATGGCACCGGCTCTGATGAGCCCCACCGCATACATCATCGCCGTCGCCCTGTTCGCGGGGCTGTTCATCGGCGAGGAGCGCAGCCAGCACATGTGGAAGACCGTGCTGGCGGTGCAGCCTGCACGCCTTGCCGTTCTCGCCGGCAAGCTGGTGGCGGGCATGATCGTGCTCGGCGTGCTGCTCGCCGGAGCGCTGGTCACCTGCACGCTGGCGGGGGCCATGGGCACGCTCTTCCTGCCGACGACGTTCGCCGGCCCCTGGGGCCAGGTAGCCGGCCTGATGGCTCTGCAGTGGCTTCAGCTCCTGGCCGCGCTGCTGCTCGCGTACCTGCTGGTGTTCCTGGTGCGAAGCGGCACCCTGGGCATCATCCTCGTCATCTTCCTGCCGGCGCTCCTGGAGGGGCTGTACACGGTCCTCAACACGCTGTCGGTGGTGCGCCCGCTCACGCGGTTCAACGCCGTGTTCCAGGCGCTGCGCCTCAAGCAGGCCTGGGCGGCGCTGCCGCACTACTTCTTCAACCCCAACCTGTACGTTCCCGCACGGCACCCGCTGGCGGACTTCCTGCAGAGCGCGGGCACGCCGCAGGGGGCCGATCTCGGTCCGCTCGGCACCTTGCTGGGACGGGACCTGACGCTGCCGCACGCCGCCGCCGTCATGGCCGGTTACGCTGCCGTGTTCCTGGTCCTGCTCGCCTGGCTGATCCGGCGCAGGGACGTGGAGTAGGCGGTGGCCGACGCCGGGCGCCTGCGACAGCGGCTCGAGGAGAGCATCCTGGTGCTCGACGGCGCCATGGGGACGATGATCCAGCGCCAGCGGCTGGACGAGGAGGCGGTGCGCGGGCAGCGCTTCCGCGACCACGCCAAGGCGCTGCTCGGAGCGCACGACGTGCTGTGCCTGACGTACTTCGTCACCTACGTGCAGTCGGTGTTTCCTGTGCGAGTCGCCAAGACGAACGTGGCACGCATCCTGGGGTTGACCTC
>CAYOXR010000126.1:0-9690 GCA_964407955.1 uncultured bacterium
TGCCTGGCTCCTGGAGCACCCGGAGCGCGCCTACCTGTGGACCAGCCACGACGAGGAGCAGGTGCGGCGCGTGGCCACGCGCCGCGTGCAGGTCGGCGGCGATTGATGCCGGCCGCATATCTGACCATCGGGCCGGTCCAGCTGGTGCTCGCGGCGCTGTTGCTGGCCGTCAACCTCGGGCTGTCGGCGTGGCTGAGGCTCGGCCTGCAGCGCTCGCTGCTGGTAGCAGCGACTCGCATGGTGGTCCAGCTTCTGCTGGTGGGGCTGGTATTGCAGTTCGTGTTTGCGTTGAACCGGCCGCTCCCGCTGCTCGGCATCGCCCTGGTGATGGCAGGGCTGGCGGGCGTGGCCGCCGTCAACCGCACCCGACGACGCTTCCCGGGCATCTTCTGGGACAGCCTGGTGACGGTCGTCACGTCGGCGTTCCTAGTCACCGGCGCGTCGCTCGTGGGCATCCTGCGGGTGCGCCCCTGGTTCGAGGCGCAGTACGCCATCCCGCTGCTGGGGATGGTCCTGGGCAACACCCTCAACGGCATGTCGCTGGCGCTGGATCGCTTCATGGAGGGTGCGGCGGGCGCCCGCGCGAGCATCGAGTCGGACCTGGGCCTTGGCGCCAGCCGCTGGGAGGCCGGACACGCGCTGGTCCGCGACAGTCTGCGTACGGGCATGATTCCCACCATCAACGCCATGATGGTCATGGGGGTCGTGAGCTTGCCCGGGATGATGACCGGCCAGATCCTGGCCGGGGCGGCCCCCACCGATGCGGTGCGCTACCAGATCGTCATCATGTTCATGATCGCGTCGGCCACGGCGCTCGGCGCCCTAGGGGTGAGCTTGTTGGCGTTCCGGACCCTCTTCGACCGGCGCGACCGGCTGCGGAGCGAGCGGCTGCGCCGCGTAGGCAGCGGCAACGAACGCTGACGACCGACGGCCATCTGGAGGGTTCACGATCGCCATTTCCAGGCAGAGCGCCGCCGTCGCTACCCGCCGTTCGAAGCCGCGGCTCGCCAGGTGACGTCCTCGATGCGCCCGTATGCGCGCAGCGCCTCCAGCGCCTCCAGCGTCAACACGCCTTGCCACTCGCGCTGCGCCTCCGCCCAGGCGTCCGGATAGGCGCCCCAGCTCCAGGTCGGCGACCAGGCACCCTCCTCACCCTGGGCCGCGACGAGGACGTCGAGGTTGACATGCACCACCTCCGCGAAGAGGTGGTGGAGCGGGCTGTCGGGCCGGGGCGCCACCTGAACGGGCGCGAGCCCGTATCCTGCCCACGCCTCGGGCTCGGTGGCCACGAGTCGTTCCGCCGCCTGCTCACAGGCGGCGCGCACGCGTGCACGTGAACCGACCGCCAGGCCCGGTGCCTCGAGCAGCGCCAACGCAGCAAGCAACTCGTGCATGTCGAGCTCCCGCGTTTCCACCGCCCGCACGGTGTCCTCAGCGACCTGACCGAGCCAGTCCCCATCGAGCGTGTCCTCGAAGTGCAGCAAGCCGGCCACCAGGGCCGCGCGCGGGTTCACCAGATAACGTCCGAAGCGTTCCTCGAGGCCGGCCTGCCCCCACCACGGCGCGTGCGGATAGGCACCGACGTCGTCGGGCACGATGCGCCAGGTCCAGCGCTGCGGATCCAGGCTGCGCTCCAGGTAGGCGCGGGCCGCTTGCACCTGTGGGTGCTTTCCGCCCACGCCCAACGCCGCCAGCCGCAACAGTGCCAGCGACGTCGCGAGGGCGCTCGAGCTGGGCGTGCGCAGGTCCGGCTCCAAAGCCCGTCCGTAGCCCCCGTCGCCGTTCTGGTAGGCGGCCAGTGCCTTCACTACCGAGGTCGCTGGCGCTTCCCCGAAGCTGTGGCGAAAGCACGCCGCCTCGAGCGGCCGCGCCTGCTCCTGGAGAAAGCGGACGGCACGCTCGAACGCCTCACGGCTGAGCATCGCCATGCTCGAGTATAGGACGGGGCCCTCCCTCCCCCGCCCCGCCCGCGGCAGCCGTCGCCGCGCCCGTATGCTTGATGCCATGGACGACGCCGACCCCGCGCGCTGGGACGCCCGCCGGCAACACGCAGCCGACCGCTCCATCGACATCGCGCTCAACGCCTACGGCCTGAAGGACCAAGTGCGGGCAGGCTGGGTCCTGCGCGGCGTGTCGGCGCCCGAATCGGTGGCGGCCCATAGCTGGGGCACGGCGCTGCTGTGCCTGATGTTCGCCACGGACGCCGGCGTCGACGGCGGTCGAGCGGTCGCCATCGCCACGGTGCACGATCTCGCCGAGGCCGAGATCGGGGACATCCCGGCGCGCGCCGACGCCGCCGAGCGAGAGCTGGGCGTGAGTGACAAGGCCCGGCTGGAAGCAGCGGCGCTGACGCGCATGCTGGGCGGTGACCTCGCCGGCTTGTACGCGCTGTGGCGCGAGTACGAGGACGGTACCTCGGCCGAGGCCCGCTTCGCCCGCGACATGAACCTGCTCGACATGGCCCTGCAGGCCGTGCTCTACGAGGAGCAGGCCCGCTACGAGCCCGCTGCGGCGATCACGTCGAGGGGCGACCACGGGCCTCTCGACGAATTCTTCGCCAGTGCCGACGCGCGCGTGCAGGGGACGTTGGCCCGGCATCTCCTGGAGCGGATCAGGGTCCGCTACCGGCACGCCCGCCGGCGCTCGAGATGAGCCGGCTGCGGGCGATCGCGTTCAGGCCGGCAAACGGGAAGCAAGGAGTCGGTCGGCGAGGGCGGGCAGCACCTTCCCCAGGCGCCCCGCGACCCTGACGACGGCGTCGCCGTCGCCGCGCGTGGGGCCGTCGTTGACGATGGCGACCGGCATGCCCTCGGCGGCCGCCCGAGCCACGTAGCGGTAACCGGAGCGCACGGTGAGCGACGAGCCCAGCACCAGCAGGATCTCGGCCCCCGCCAGCATCTCCCAGCTGCGTGCCACACGCTCTTGCGGGACGTTCTCGCCGAAGAACACGACATCGGGCTTGAGCAGCCCCCCACAACCGCGACACGCCACCGGCCGGAAGACCTCCTCCAGGCGGGGGTCGAGCTCGGCGTCGCCGTCGGGCGCCATCATAGCGTCGGTCGACGCGAAGTCCGGGTTCGCCCACGCCAGGCGGCTCTGGATCGAGTCGCGGGACTCGAGTCGACCGCAATGCAGGCAGCGAACCGTCGCCAGGGCACCGTGGAGCTCCAGCACTCGGTGAGCCCCGGCGGCCTGGTGCAGGCGATCGACGTTCTGCGTCAAGACGCCACAGACGACGCCGGCTGCCTCCAGACGCGAGACGGCGCGGTGGCCGTCGTTGGGGCGTCGATCGCGCATCGCCGGCCAACCCAAGAAGCTGCGGGCCCAGTAGCGGCGCCGGGCTGCCTCACTGCGAGTGAAGGCCTGATAGGTGATGGGCGTTCGCGTTCGGCGGGGGCCATCGGGTCCGCGGTAGTCGGGGATGCCCGACTCCGTGCTCAGGCCCGCTCCGGACAGCACCAGAATGCGGCGCCCTGTGAGCAGGTGGAGCAGGGGCTGCAGCGGATCCGAATCCGCCGCGAGCGTGCCGCTCGGTGGGGGCAGCTGGTGCTCCACGTTCCCATGCTATGCGTGCCTGTCGGGTGAAGAGGTGTCGGCGGCGGCAAGCACTATCGAGACCGTCGGACTGTCGCTGTGATGACGACGATCGCTGGCCTCACCGAACTCCATGACATCTTGACAGCTCTCCGGTGCGACCCTATGCTGAGGTCACCCTCAGAAACAGAGGGTAACGAGAGCGAGGACGTCATGCCCCCCCGGCCCGTCAAACAGCTCCAGATCCTCGACGCCCTGCACGGCGCCTACGCGCGACACGGGCGCCTTCCGGAGCTCACGGCGCTGGCCCGCTCCTTCGGCATCAGCTACCCCACCCTGCGCGAGCACCTGCGCGCCCTGGAAGCCAAGGGGAAGCTGCGCATGGAGAGCCGGGGGCCGGGTCGCAGCCCGCTGGTCACCCTGCCCGGCCAGAGCGGCGGGGTGCCGCTCTTCGGTGAGATCGCGGCGGGCGTGCCGGTCGGGAGCTACCCCGAACCCGAGGGCTACCTCCCCTTCCGCAACCGCCCCGACCACTTCGCCCTGCGCGTCCGCGGCGACTCCATGGCCGACCGCATCGAACACGGGGACGTGGTGCTCTTGCAACGCACGCCGCCCCAGCGCTCCGGCGAGATCTGCGCCGTGCGTGTGGGCGAGGACGAGACCACGCTCAAGTACCTCGACTGGCGGGGCACCGAGCCGCGCCGTTATCGGCTGCGCCCGCACAACCCGGCCTATCCCACTCTCGGCGTCCCGGCCGAGGAACTCCACATCGATGGCATCTTTCGAGGTCTGCTCCGAGGCGAGGCGGTCGAGGAGCTCCTCGTCGAGGGGGGTGGTTGAGGCCCAGCGCTCTACCCCCCAGCGCAACCGCCGGCCGCACCGCCTTCGCAGGGATCCGCTCCCCGCCTGAGGTTGCTGCTGGCTCCCAAAACGAAGGGCACATCCACCGCCGCCAAGCAAGAGGAATGTGCCCCTTCGCCGCCCCGAGTGGACCGCCTAGACGGTCCCCCTAGGTACGCGTTCATGCTAACACTCGCTCGCACCAGCACCAAAGCCGCCTCCATCGGCGCCACGCCCCTGATCGCAGCGCTCTGTTTCGACCCCCTGCCCCTCTACCTGGCGCAGCGCGCCGACCCCGCCCTCAGCCACGCCGCCCTCGTCTGCGTCGAGGACGGCCGCGTCCGGCACGCCTCCGCCGTCGCCCACCGGCTGGGCGTCACCCCCGGCATGCGCTTGAGCGGCGCCCGCATGCGCGTTGCCGGCCTGCAGGTCGTGGAGAGCTCGGAGCCCGACGTCGAGCACGCCTGGGAAACGCTGCTGCGCGAGCTGTACGACGTCACGCCCTGGCTGGAAACGGGGCGACGCGGCCGCCTCTTCGCCCGCCTCGGGGCGGGTGAAGCCGTCGCGCTGGCGAAGCACTACGGTACCCGCGTGGGTGTCGCCGCAGCCCGCGAGGTCGCCGAGCTCGCCGCCGTCTCCACCCGCCCCGGCGAGTGTCGGACGGTCGCGCCGGACGGCGAGGCGGACTTCCTGGCCCGCCTCCCGCTGCGTTTCCTCAAGGCCGTGGGGATTTCCGGCAAGAACCTCACACGCCTCCACTGGCTCGGCCTCACCACCGTGGGCGAGCTGGCCGGCTGGAACGCCTCGCAGCTGCGCTCCTACCTGGCCGACGAAGGGGAAGCGCTCCTCCCCTACCTACACGGTCCCTACCGCACTCGCCTCCGGCCGGAGCGTCCGCCGGAAGCACTGCGCCGATCGGTCACCTTCGAGGAGCCGGCCCGCGAGCCGCGCGAGCTGCTGCCCGCCCTCGACCGCCTGTCGACGGCCCTGGAGCGCGCCCTGGGAGGGCGCGCCGCCCGGCGCCTCACCCTCACGGCCGGGCTCGACGGCGTCCAGCGCAGCGCCACCCGCCTCAGCAAGCGCCCGCTGGCGCGCGCGCCCCAGATCCGCCAGCAGGCGCTCTTCGCCTTGCAGGACAGCGGAGCCGCCAGGACCGGCATCGAACGGCTGACGGTGGAGCTCGCCGAGCCCCGCCGTCTGGGACTCCAGGGTGGCCTGTGGCGCAGCCGCGAGCAGCGGCAGCGGGCGCTGGAAGCGGCGCTGGGGCGCTACCCCGGAGCGATGGTGCAGTTCGCCTGGCGCGACCCCTATGCCGAGGCGGACGATCTCGCTTGGCACTGGGAGCGGCTGATGGCGGCACCCACCGGGCCGGACGAGCGGGCAGGCGCCGCGCGGCTCCCGGCGCCGCTCTTCCCGGCCGGCCTCGCCCCGGCTGCCGGTGAGCACCGCCACCTCGTGCGGGCGGCCGCCGTGCCACTGTTCGCCGGGCTCGCCCGGGGTGACGACGTTCCGGACGGCGCGCCGGCGGCACCGAGCCCCACCCCTCCCCTCCTCTCCCCCATTCCGGAGGAACGTCATGCGCATGCTCATGCTCCCCGCCCACGTCACGCTCCACGACCGGCGACCCAGCCTGGTGAGCTGGCGCGAACCCGCACCTGACCCTCCCGCCGGCGGCGCCACGCCGCCCCGCAAACCCCCACCGCGCCGCCCGGAAGCCACCGGCCACCTCCAGCAGCACCCTGTCGCGCGCGTGCTTGACCGGTGGCGTTACGACGGCCGCTGGTGGGAGCGCGAGATCCACCGCGACTACTTCCTCGTCGAGCTGCGCGGCGGCGGCGTCGTTGAGCTGTTCCGAGAGGAGGACGCCTGGTGGTTGGCCCGGGCCAGCGACTGAGCGCGCTCCTGGACGTCCACTCCTACTACAGCCTGGGCGCCGGTACAGCTAGCCCCACCCGGCTGGTGCGCCGCGCTGCCGAGCTGGGGTACCGCTGGCTCGCCCTCACCGACGACCTCAGCATCAGCGGCGCCGTGGAGCTCTTCCAAGCGGCCCGCGAGCACGGCGTCAAGCCCCTCATCGGCGCCACTCTGCCGGTGCATCTCCAGGATGGCAGCTACCCCTTCGTGGCGTTGGCGGCCTCCCGGCGGGGCTACGCCGCCATCAACCGCCTCATCAGCGCGGCCTTAGAGCGCCCGGAGAAAAGCGTCCCCTACGCCGTGTTGCTGGCCCATACCGAGGATGTCCTGTTGCTGACGGGGCCGCGCGACGGTGTGGTGGCGCGCTGGCTGGCCGAGCGCCGCATCGACGAGCTCGAGCAGCTGCTGCGCGAACTCCAGGGTGCCTTCCCGGAACGTCTCTACCTGCAGCTCTTCCACGACCGTCAACGCTGGGACGAGCGCCGCGCCCGGGTACTGAGACGCCTCGCCCAGAGCCTCGGGCTGCCGATCGTGGCGGCGCCGGAGGTGCGCTACGCCGAGCCGGCCGACTACCGGCTCTACGACGCCCTCACCTGTGCCCGCCTGGGCACCAGCGTGCAGGAACCGGACCCCAGGAGGCCCCAGAACGCCTGCCAGGCCCTACCGGCGCTCATCGAGGTACACGACCGCCTGCCCTTCCCCGAAGCCGCCCTCAACGCCAACTGGGTGGCCGAGCGGGCCTTCTTCGAGTTGCTCCCCGAACGCCTCGTTCCACCCAAGGCCCGCCTCCCGCCTGACACGATGCCGGAACGTTACCTCGAGGAGCGCTGCTATGCCGCCCTGCTCGAGCGCTACCGCGGCGACGCCCTGCCGGGCGCCCGCGCGCGCCTGGAAGAGGAGCTCGGCGTGGTGCGCGCGCTGGGCCTGGCCGAATTCTTCCTGGTCGCCGCCGAGGTCACCGACCACTGCCGTCGCCACGGCATCCTGGCGGCCGGGCGGGGATCGGCCGCCGCCAGCATCACCTGCTACCTGCTCGGCATCACCCAAGCCGACCCCATCAAGCACGGCCTTCTGTTCGAACGCTTCCTCCACACCGGCAAGGCCAGCATGCCCGACGTCGACATCGACATCTCCTCGGCACGCCGCGACGAGGTGCTGGCCTGGGTGGAGGAACGCTTCGGCGCCACCACCGAAGCGATGGTGTGCAACAAGATCACCTACAAGCTGCCCCTGGCGCTGCAAGACCTGGGGCGCGGGCTGGGGCTGCCGCCGGAGCTCCGCAACCGTCTCACCCGCGCGCTGGGGCGCGACTTCCGGGGCTTGCGTCCGCGTGACGCGCGCAAGGCGGCGGTAGCCTTCCACGAGGTGCTCGGCGACGCGCCCGTCGGTGAGGCCCTGCTCACGCTGCTCAGCGCCATGGAGCGCAAACACGTCCGACACCTGGCCCCACACAACGGCGGCGTCGTGCTGGCACGGGAGCCGCTCACCCACTACTCCCCGCTCGACCGCTCGACGGGCGGCATCAAGCTGTTGCAGCTCGACAAGGACGACGCCGAGGCGATGGGGCTCATCAAACTCGACCTGCTCGGCCTGCGCATGCTGGCGGCGCTCGAACGGGCCCGCGAGGAGGTGCTGCGCATGGAGGGAGCGTGGCTGGACCTCACCGAGCTGCCCGATGACGAGCGCGTCTGGGACCTCATATGCGAGGGCGACACGATGGGCCTGTTCCAGGTGGAGAGCCCCAGCCAGACCCACACCAGTCGCGTCATGGCCGCCCGCAACCTCCAGGATCTGGCGCACCAGATCGCCCTCATCCGGCCCGGCCCCATCCAATCGGGGACGGTTCATCCCTACCTCAGGCGGCGGCGTGGGGTGGAACCGGTGAGTTACTGGCACCCGTCGCTCGAGCCCATCCTGGCCAAGAGCTACGGCGTGCTGCTGTTCCAGGAGGACGTGCTTCGGATCGGCGTCCACTTCGCAGGCATGAGCTGGACCGAGGCCGACCGCTTCCGTAAGAAGGTGTCGGGCTGGCGTGACCTGGAGGACATCGAGCCCGATCGCGAGCGCTTCATCCAGGGGGGGATGTGCACGGTCGGCGCGAGCCGTGAGGAGGCCGAAGCCGTCTTCGATGCGGTCAAGGCGTACCAGGGCTACGGCTTCGCCGAGTCCCACGCCTGGGCCTTCGCCATCCACGCCTACGCCAGCGCCTGGCTGCGCATCCACTACCCGGCCGAGTTCCTGGCCGCCATTCTCACCGAGGAGCCCGGCATGTGGTCGGCCTCGACCAAGCGCCAGGAGGCGCGTGCCTGGAACGTCCCCGTCCTCCCCTTCGATGTCAATGCCAGCGGCGTCCACTACCGCTGCGAGCGGCTGACCGACGGCCGCAAGGCCGTCCGGCCGCCGCTATGCGCCGTCACCGGCGTGTCCCAGGACACGGCCCGGGAGGTGCTACTGGACCGCCTGCGCTTCGGCCCCTTCCGCAACCTCGACGATCTCTACCAGCGTCTGACGCTGGAACGCGAGACGCTCGAGGCGCTCGTGCGCGCCGGCACCTTCGACGCCCTGCAGCCCCGCCGCGAGGCGCTGTTCCGCACCGGCGCGCTCAGTCACGGCCAGGCGCCCGGCCAACGGACGCTGTTCACCTCCGTCCCCGAGCTGCCCGAGCTGCCTCCCCTGTCGACGTCCGAGCGCATGGTCTGGGACTACCAGACGACGCGCTTCAGCACCCTCGAGATGCATCCCCTCGATCTGGTCCGCGACCAGCTCCGCGAACTGTGCGTCGTGCCACTCGGGCAGGCGCGCCACCTGGCCCGCAAGGCGCAGGTGCGAAGCGCCGGCCTGGTGGTCGGCCGCCAGCGCCCAGGCACCGCCAAGGGCTTCGCGTTCTTCGTGCTGGAAGACGGCTCCGACCGCGCCCAGCTCATCATTCCGCCGGACCTGTGGGAGGCACAGCGGCAACTGCTGCGCGATGCCTCCGTGCTGATCGCCGACGCCACCGTTGAAGACACCGGCCACCAGCTCATGCTCAAGGCGCACGCCCTGTACCCGTTGCCCGTCCCCATCCGTATCCAGGGTTACCACTACGGCTAGCCGGCCGGCGCCCGAGTACCTGATGGTTCCCGCTCCAGCCGGGCCCGCCAAGCCGGCATCAGCCGGCGCCCACCCGTCGCGTGGGTACCCGATCTTTCCCACATCGCCCTCGCACCGTCGACACGGTACCGCCGCCTTCCCGTTTCCACCCGCGCGAGTCCCCTTCCCTTCCCGCTCACCTGGCCGCCCGCGTCACCTTGGCGCCGCGCCGGCGCCGCGGCGGGCCAGGCCGCCACGAAGAACCCACATCTCAACGCACAGCCGGGCCGCACCGGCACACGACACCAGGCGTCATCCCCTTGTCTCAACCCG
>CAYOXR010000127.1:0-1931 GCA_964407955.1 uncultured bacterium
GCACCGGCGGCCGGGGCACTGTTCGATGCTTGGCAAATGCCGTCGGGCGGGCTCGCGTGGCCCGGCCGCGACGGTCGGCGCACCGCTCGCGCGTCGCGATGCGCTGCGCCCGCGGCGGCCCGGGTCAGCCCGAGGCGGCGCCCGAGCGGTCCGGAACCTGCCTTTCGAAGGCGACCTCGCCGGCGACGAGGGTGAGGGTGGGCCAGCCACGCAGCGCGCGGCCCGTCCAGGGGCTGAACCTGGCCTTGCTGAGGAACGTCTCCGGGTCGACGGGCCGCTCGCTCTCCAGATCGAGCAACGTCACGTCGGCAGGGGCCCCGACCGCCAGCCGGGGCGCCGGCCAGCCCATGACGGCTGCAGGCCCGTCCTGCAGGAGCCGCAACAGCTCGGCAACGGGCAGCGTGCCGGGCACCACCAGCTCCGTGTAGAGCAGCGGGAACGCCACCTCGATGTTGGGCAACCCGAACGGCGCGCTCAGCAGGTCGCGCTCCTTCTCGGCGCGCGTGTGAGGCGCGTGGTCGGTGCCGATGCTGTCGACCACGCCGCGCTTGATCGCCTCCCGCAGATACGCGACGTCGGCGTCGCTGCGCAGCGGCGGAGCCACCTTGAACACCGGGTCGAACCCGGACAGGGCGGCGTCGCTGAGCGTCAGGTGATGCGGCGTCACCTCACAGGTCACGGGCACGCCCATGCCCTTGAACTGCTCGACGACCTGCATGGCGCGCATGCAGGTCACGTGTGCGATGTGCACCCGCGCGCCCGTCAACCGCACCATCTCGCAGTCGCGGAACACCATCACGGCCTCCGCGGCGTCCGGGTTGCCGGGCAGGCCCAGTGCCTGGCTCACCGCCCCCTCGTTCATCACGCCGCCGGCGCGCAGCGACGGATCCTCGGAGTGCGTCTGGACCACCAGGCCCAGGTCGGCGGCGTACTGGCAGGCGCTGCGCATCAGGCGCCCGTTCGTCACCGGGATGCCGTCATCTGTGATCATCACCGCACCGGCCGCCTGCAGCGCCGCGAAATCGGTCAGGACCTCGCCCCTGAGGCCATGGCTGAGGGCGGCCGCCGGCCGCAATCGGGCGCGGCCCAGGCCGGCCGCCTTGCGCACCAGGCTCGTCACCAGCCCCGGCTCGTCGACCGGAGGCTCGGTGTTGGCCATGCTCACGACCGTCCCGTAGCCCCCGGCCGCCGCCGCGGCCAGACCGCTGGCGAGGTCCTCCTTGACCTCCTGGCCGGGCTCCCGGAGGTGGGCGTGGAGGTCGAGGAAGGCGGGCGTGAGCAACCTGCCGGCGGCCTCGACGGTGCGCGCGGCGCGGAAGCCTGCCGCGGCGTCCGTGCCAACGCCGCGGATGACGCCGTCCTCGATGGTCACGTCGGCGCGGCCGTGGTCGCCCGCGCCGTCGACCAGCCAGGCGTCCTTCACCAGCAGCCGGCTCATCGCGTGCCCACCAGAAGCGTGTACAGCACGGCCATGCGGATGGGCACGCCGTTGGCGACCTGGTCGCGGATGACGCTGCGTGGACCGTCCGCGACCTCGGTGGCGACCTCCACGTCCCGGTTGAGCGGGCCCGGGTGCATCACCAGCGCGTCCGGGTGGGCCCGCTGCAGCACCCGCTCGGTGAGCTGGTAGCGAGACACGTACTCGGCCGGGGACGGCAGGAGGCCGGCACTCATGCGCTCCAGTTGCAGCCGCAGCGTCATCACCGCGTGAGCGCCTTCGACGGCCTCCTCGAGGCGGTAGGTGTGGCGAACCTGCGGCGCCACCTCGGGCGGGAGCAGCGGTGCCGGGCCGCACAGCACCACCTCGCCGCCGAGCTTGCGCCAGAGCTCCACGTTGGAGCGCGCCACCCGCGAGTGCATGATGTCGCCCACCACGGCCAGGCGCTTGCCGGTGAAGCCGTCGAAGCCCGCGAAGCGCTGGCGGAAGGTGT
>CAYOXR010000128.1:0-2565 GCA_964407955.1 uncultured bacterium
CGAGCGTCTGCTGACGCCCAAGATGGCGCTGACCGCCGCCGAGTATCTGGCCTTCGAGCACGACTACCACGTGCTGGTCATCCTCACCGACATGACCAACTACTGTGAGGCCCTGCGCGAGATCGGCGGGGCCCGCGAGGAGATCCCGGGCCGTCGCGGGTACCCCGGCTACATGTACACCGACCTGGCGTCGATCTACGAGCGCGCCGGCGTGGTGGAGGGGCGGGCCGGATCGGTCACCCAGTTGCCGATCCTGAGCATGCCTGACGACGACGTCACCCACCCCATCCCCGACCTCACCGGCTACATCACCGAGGGCCAGATCTACCTGGCGCGGGATCTGCACAACAAGGGCGTGTACCCGCCCATCAACCCCGGTCCCAGCTTGAGCCGGCTGATGAACAACGGCATCGGCGAGGGCAAGACGCGCAAGGACCACAAGAACGTCTCCGACCAGCTCCAGGCCGCCTACGCCAACGGCCTCGACCTGCGGCGCCTGGTCGCCATCACCGGGGAGGACGCGCTCTCCGAGAACGACAAGCTGTATCTCACTTTCGCCGACGAGTTCGAGAAGAACTTCATCCATCAGGGCTCGGCCGAGCGCAGCATCGAGGAGTCGCTCGCCATCGCCTGGACGACGTTGTCCAAGCTGCCCAAGAGCGAGCTCACGCGCCTGTCCACCGACCAGATCGACAAGTACTACGGCGCCAAGATGGACGAGCTGTGGGGTGCGGCCAGGAAGGACCGCGTGTAGCGGCCGATGGCCGAGCACATCGCGCCTACCCGTTCGAACCTGCTGCAGCGGCGCGACCAGCGCAAGCTGGCGGTGCGTGGAGCGGACCTGCTCAAGCGCAAGCGCGACGCCCTGGTCGCCGAGTTCTTCGACCTCGTCAAGGCGTCGCTGGAGTCGCGCCGCCGGCTCGCCGTGGCGAGCCGCGAGGCGTACTTCGCGCTGTTCCTGGCCAACGCCTGGGACGGGCCCGAGGCGGTGTCGAGCCTGTCGCTCGCGTCGACGACGTCGCTGGACGTGCCCGTGACGGTGGAGAACATCTTCGGCGTGAAGGTGCCGCAGGTGCAGCCGCCGGTCTTCGACGACCGCCTGCCGTTCTCGCCGGTCGGTGCCGGCGGGCAGACGCTGGCGGCGGCGCGCGAGTTCCGCAAGCTCACCGAGGCCATCATCAACGTCGCGGCCACCGAGACGCGCCTGCGCCGCATCGGTGAGGAGATCAAGAAGACGAACCGCCGCGTCAATGCCCTGGAGCAGCTGGTGATCCCCAACATCAACGGCGAGATCCGCCAGATCCGCAGCGTCCTCGACCAGCGGGCGCTGGAGGAGGTCACGGTGCTCAAGCGCATCAAGGCCAAGCTCGAGGCGCGCCAGGGGGAGGACGCCGCGGGCTAGCCCCGCGCCGCCGTCGCGCCCGCTCGCATCCGCCCGCCAGGAGCCTACCCGGTCCTGGCGGGCGCACTGCCGTGGTCGTGGGGAGCGTCGCTGGCCGCCATGGTGCTGCGGCTCTACGGCGTCGGCACGTCCGGGGCCCTGCGCGCGGTGAGCACCAAGGAGTGGGGAGGCTTCATGCTCACGCTGATCCTTTCGGCGGTGGGCATCGCGGTCAGCTTCCCGCTCGGCATCGCGCTGGCCCCGGGGCGGCGCAGCCGCTTGCCGGTCATCCGGGTGGTGTGCGTGGCCTTCATCGAGATCGTCCGCGGGGCGCCGCTCATCATGTGGCTGTTCATCGCCTCGCTGATGGTGCCTCTGGTGCTGAACGTCAGTCCCAGCGCGGTGGGGCCGCTGACCAGGGCGATGGTCGCCGTGACCCTATTCTCGGCGGCCTGCATGGCCGAGAACGTGCGCGGAGGCCTGCAGGCCGTGCCCAGGGGGCAGTACGAGGCGGCGCAGGCGCTGGCCTGTCCGGCTGGCAGCGCACGCGTCTGATCGTGCTGCCGCAGGCGCTCAGGGCGGTGATCCCCGCCATCGTCGGCCAGGCGATCGCGCTGTTCAAGGACACCTCGCTGGCGTTCATCGTCGGCCTGTTCGACTTCTTCAACGTCGGCAACATCGTCGCCAACCAGAACGCCTCGCTGCTGATCCCCGGGGGCGTGCGGCTGGAGCTTTCGCTCTTCCTGGCCGTGGTGTACTGGTTCTTCGCCTATCGTATGAGCGTGGCCTCGCGCCAGCTCGAGCGCCGCCTCGGCGTCGGCGAACGCTAGCCGGGTGCCGACGGCAGCCCTCGGAAGGAGAGACATGAGCGACGACACGCTCCTCAAGGAGCCGGTGAGAGCGGATGCCCCGCAGGGCGGCACGAAGATCATCGAGGTCGAGGGCCTCAACAAGTGGTTCGGCGAGTTCCACGTGCTCAGGGACATCAGCCTCTCGGTCAACAAGGGCGAGGTCGTCGTCATCATCGGACCTTCGGGCTCCGGCAAGTCGACCCTAATCCGCTGCATCAACCGCCTCGAGGAGCACCAGCAGGGGGTGATCGTCGTCGACGGCATCGAGCTGACCGATGACGTGCGGCACATCGATCAGGTGCGCCGCGAGACCGGCATGGTCTTTCAGCAGTT
>CAYOXR010000129.1:0-3669 GCA_964407955.1 uncultured bacterium
CGAGGCCCGTCAGGCCGGGGCCATGATGCTGTTCGGCGAGAAGTACGGTCACGAGGTGCGCATGGTGACCATGGGAGCGGGCGAGACGAGCACCGGCCAGCCGGGTCAGGCGGCGGTGTCCATCGAGCTGTGCGGCGGTACCCACGTGGGCCGGACCGGGGAGATCGGCAGCTTCATCGTGAGCTCCGAGGAGGCGGTGTCCGCCGGCGTCCGGCGCATCGAGGCAAGGGTCGGCATGGCCGCCGTCCGGACCAGCCAGGAGGAACGTCGGCTGGTGCAACGGCTGGGCCGCAGTCTGGGCGGCGCCGCGGGGGAGCTGGAGGGGCGCGTGCAGCGGCTCCAGGCCGAGCTCAAGCAGGCGCAGCGCGATGCGTCGCAGCTTCGCGACCGCCTGGCGGCAGCGCAGACCGCCGGCGCCGCCGCGACGGGCGAGCTGCACGACGCCGGCGGCTTCCGCTACACGACCGCCTCGCTGCAGGGGCTGGACGCCGCGGCGCTGCGCAGCGCCGCCGACGCGCTTCTCGGCAAGAGCGGCGCCGACATCGTGGTGGTCGGCAGCGGCTCTCTGCTGGTGGCCAAGGTGAGCGGGCCGGCGCGCGAGCGCGGCGCCCACGCGGGCAACCTCATCCGTGAGCTGGCGCAGCGGGCCGGCGGCGGCGGCGGCGGCCGGGCGGACATGGCGCAGGCCGGCGTGAAGGACCCGGCGGCGCTTGCGACGGCGCTGGCCGCAGTGCCCGACGTCCTCCGAGGCTGAGGCGGCGCGTCACCGTGCCCGCCGCCGACAGCGCCCCACCGCGCCTGATAGCGCTCGACCTGGACGGCACCTTGCTGCGCAGCGACAAGCGCATCAGCGCGCGCTCGCTGGCCGCGGTGAGGCGCCTGTCGGCGCGGGGCGTGGCCGTGCTGTTGTGCACCGGCCGGCCGCCGCGCAGTGCCAAGGCGTACGCCGCCGAGCTCGGGCTCGACACGCCGTTCATCTGCTACAACGGCGCCGCCGTCTACGACCCCGCACGCGACGCCGTCACGGTGCGCCACCACCTGGACCCCGAGACGGCGCTGGCCGCCATCGACCGTTTGCGAGCCACCTTCCCGAGCGTCATGCTCGCGCTGGAGAGCGCTTCCGGCTGGTACCTGGAGGCGGCCGCCGTCCAGCGCGGTCGCGGCGAAGCGCGACTGGGCCCGGAAGCCCCAACCGGCGTCGGCCCCGTCGAGCGCTTCGTCGCCGCCGACGCCATCAAGCTGATGGCGTTCGTCGACGGCCACAACGCCGCGGAGCTCGCCCGAGCGGTCGGCGACCTGCCGCTTCAGCGCACCTGGAGCGCCGGCGGCCTGCTGGAGCTACTCGATCCGCGTGTCGACAAGCGCAACGCTCTCGCCGACGTGTGTGCCGAGCGCGGCGTCGCGCGCACCGCGGTCGCCGCATTCGGCGATCAGCGCAACGACGTGGAGATGCTGGCCTGGGCAGGGCTGGGCGTGGCGGTGGCCAACGCCTGCGACGAGGCGAAGGCCGCCGCCGACGTCGTGGTGGACAGCAACGATGCCGACGGCGTGGCCGGCTTGCTGGAACGTTGGCTGGGCGCGCCTGAAGGGGATCGGACACATCAAGCCCCAACCCGCGGATAGTAGCGTGGGAAACGTGGTCCTGGGACTGGACGTCGGCCGGGCGCGCATCGGCGTGGCCCGCGCCGAGATCGGCAGCTCCCTCGCCTTCGGCCGGGGGTGGATCGACCGCCAAGGAACGGAGGCGGACGTGGCGGCGGTGCGGGAGCTGGCTGCCCGAGAGGGCGCCGCCTTGATCGTGGTGGGGCTTCCCACCGCCACGCGCGGCGGCGGCACGCGCCAGACGGCGTTGGTGCGCGCCTTCGCGGCCGAGCTGGAGCGCGCCGGGCTGCGCGTCGCCCTGGAGGACGAGCGTTTCACGACCGCCCTGGCCGAGCGTCGCCTCGCCGGCACCGCGCCGCGCTCCGGTCGACGCCGGCCCAAAGGCGCCGTGGACGAGGCCTCGGCGATCCTCATCCTGGAGAGCTACCTGCAGCGCGCCTCGGCGTCCGTCGGCGCGGCTGGCGACCAGGAGCGCTGAGCCGTGCCCGGTCGGCCACAGGACGTCCCGGCTGGCGACGAGCCTCGTGAAGCGGCCCTCGCTCGGCCGCCGCGCTGGCGCCGCGCCCGTCCCGTCGTGCTCACGGCCCTGGCGGCGTTGCTGCTGGTCGTCGCCGCCGTGCTCGCCGTGCTCTATGAGCTCAGCCCGCCGAGCGCCACGCCGCGCAAGGTGACCTTCGAGGTCGACCCGGGCTGGGGCGGCAAGGAGGTGGCCGCCCGGCTGCACGATCAGGGGCTGGTGCGAAACGCTCGCATCTTCGAGCTGTACCTGCGCGCACGCCACCTCGACCGCAGCATCGGCGACGGCCTGTACGACCTGAGCCCGTCGATGAGTGCGGCACAGGTCGCAGCCGCGCTGAAGAAGGGCGGCCGGCCACGGACGGTAGAGGTGGTCATCCCGGAGGGCTGGCGTGCGAGCACCATCGCAGATCGCCTGGCGAAGGCCGGCCTCGGGGACGTCCAGAGCTTCTCGAAGCTCATCCACGACCCTGGCGACCTGCGCCCGAGCTTCGTGCCGGCGGGCGACGGCCTGGAGGGGTACCTGTTCCCCGCCAGCTACACCATCCCGGTGAGGAGCACGCCGCGGCAGGTGCTGGCGATGATGCTGGCCCGCTTCCGCGATGAGCTGGACACCGCCACGCGCGCCAAGCTGCGGGCCCGGGGGCTCAGCATCCACGCTTGGGTCACGCTCGCCAGCATGGTGCAGGCCGAGGCCGCCAACAGCGGCGAGATGCCGATCATCGCCGGGGTCTTCCTCAACCGTCTCGACCTGGGCATGCCCCTGCAGTCCGACCCCACGGTGGCCTACGGCCTCGGCGTGTCGCTGCCGGACCTCAAACCGCAGGACCTTCACGACGACAGCCCCTGGAATACGTACACGCGGGCCGGGCTCCCGAAGGGCCCGATCGACAGCCCCGGCGCCGCCGCCCTCATGGCGGTGCTCGACCCCGTGCGGACCAACGCCGGGGGCCGGCGCTACCTGTACTTCCTGCACGCCGACGTGAACGGCAAGACGTTGTTCCTCCCCAACACCACCCTGGCGGCCCACAACCGTGACGTGCGCCGCTACCTCCAGGACTCGACCCGCTGACGCCTGCAGGCGTGGCCGTGCCCATCGTCCGGCCGGCCGGCGCGAGGTCGGGCGGCCCGCCTGGCTTGTGTTCCACCCTTCGGGCCGCGCGTTGACGACCCCAGAACGATGCGAATACCATGCAGGGAATCGACTCGCCCACAGCCGGGTGCACCTTAGGAGCAAAGCCTTGAAGTTCTTCCTCGCGATGTCCAAAGGGATCGACGACTTCACGACGATGATCGGGAAGCTGATGTGGTGGCTCACGCTCTTCATGGTGCTGGTGGGCGTCTACAACGTCCTCACCCGCTATGGCTTCCACTACGTGGCGGCGGTCTTCGGCCAGGCCGTGGCCGAGAAGGCGAGCGGGAACACCTACCTCGAGCTGCAGACGTACAGCTACAACCTCGTCTTCCTGTTGGGCGCGGCATACGTGTTCCGCAGCGACGGCCACGTGCGCGTCGACGTGGTGTTCACGAACCTGCCCCCGCGCGTCAAGG
>CAYOXR010000130.1:0-3323 GCA_964407955.1 uncultured bacterium
GGTGCTGCAAGCGATCAATGAGATCGGCGCACGCCGCGCCTTCCTCATCGAGGAACCGGTGGCCGGTGCGATCGGCGCCGGCATCAACATCGCGGACCCGGTGGGCTCGATGGTCATCGACATCGGCGGCGGCACCACCGACATCGCGATCATCAGCATGGGTGGCATCGTCGTCTCCGAGAGCCTGCGCATCGCGGGCAACACCTTCGATCGCGATCTGATGGCGTTCGTGAAGGCACAGCACAACCTGCTCATCGGCGACCGAACGGCCGAGGAGATCAAGCGCACGGTCGGCGCCGCGGTCGTCACGGGCCAGGAGGACGACCGCAGCATGGAGGTGCGTGGGCGCGATCTCATCGACGGCATGCCCAAGAGCGTGACCATCACCACCGAGGACGTGGTGCGGAGCCTCAACGGCTCGCTGGACAAGATCGCGGCCGGGGTGCGCAAGGTGCTCGAACAGGCGCCGCCCGAGCTGGTGTCGGACGTCATCGAGCGCGGCATCGTGATGACCGGTGGGGGCGCGAAGCTCCGCAACCTCGACGCCTATCTGCGGCGCGTGACCAACGTCCCGGTGGCGATGGCCGAGACGCCGGAGGACTGCGTCGTGCTCGGCACGGCCAAGGCGCTCGACATGTCGCATGTGCTGCAAGACGCGCGCAGCACCGTGTTGCGCTACTGAGTTGCGTTACTGAGTTGCGCTACTGAGCGGCGTTGCCGCGCGGGCACCGCTCACTCACGCCGGCGCCGTCCAGTACTCGTAAGCGTGGTGGGTGGCGAACCCCAAGGAAGCGTAGAGGGCGACGGCGGCGGCGTTGCCAGGATGCACCTGCAAGTAGGCGTCACGCACGCCCCGTTCCAGGCCCCAGCAGGCGATCGTCGCGAGCACGGCGCGGGCGGCGCCGCGTCGGCGCGCCGCCGGCAGCGTGGCCATGTTGAACGCCCCCAGCCATGGACCGGCCGCGACCGCCAGCCCCACCGCCACGATCCGGCCCTGAAGCTCGGCGCGGACGAACGTCGCCGGCTCGGGAACGGCGCCGAGGGTCGCTGCCCGCACCGTTGCGGTGCGCGGGTCGCTGCCGCTGCCGTCGTGCAAGCCGCCCAACCAGGCCGTCGAAGCGCGGCGCTCGTGCCGGACGACGAAACCGTCGGAGCGGCCGGCCGCTGCGACGACGTCGCGCAGCCGTGCCGTCTGCAGAACGGCGCCCACCTCGTGGCTGTAGCCGCGCGCCGCCAGGACTCCCGGCAGCGCCGCCGGTTGCGACGCCTCGCTCATCTGGAAGCGCGCGAGGACGCCGCGAGAGCGGTAGAAGGCCTCCACCCGCGCCAGCTTGGCGTCGATGGGGTCGCAACCGCTGTCCTCGGCCAGCACGGAGTTGCCGCGGCGCGTCACGCCGTCGTTGAACCGCAACCGCCAGCCGTCGTCCCGGACGCTCTCCCGGCACACGAACGCATCTGCCGCCAGCGTCTCGATCTGCCGGATCTCCCGGGTCGTGACGCCACGGGGCGACACCCTTCAGCCCCCGGCGATCTCCACCAGCTCCAGCTCGAAGGTCAAGGGTTGGCCGGCGAGCGGGTGGTTGGCGTCCAACGTCACGGTCTCGTCCCCGATGTCGGCAACCGTTACCGGCACCGCCTCGCCGTCGGGTTGGCGCAGCTCGAGGCGCATCCCCGGCTCGATGTCGAGCCCTTCGGGCACCTGGTCTCTCGGCACGTCGAGCACCAGGTCGTCGCGCCGCTCGCCGTAGGCGTCGTCCACCTCTATGCGCGCCTCACGAGCCTCGCCCACCTCCATGCCCTCGACGGCCCGATCGAACCCGGAGATGACCTCACCCGCACCTACCGTGAACTCGAGCGGCTCGTGCTCCCGCGACGAGTCGAAGACGGTTCCATCGTCGAGCCGCCCGACGTAGTGCACGCGGACGGTATCGCCACTCCTGGCTGCAGTCATAACGGCCTCCTTCCCCGCGGCCCGACTCCGTGCCTGTGGCGGCCCGGGTCCAGGGTGGGCCAGTGTACACGCCCTCAGCGCGCCCGCCGGCTCAGTGAATCACCAGGATGCCCAGCACGCCTCCTGCCACGATCAGCAGCGCCGGATGCACGTTGAAACGGATCGACAGGAAGAACGCGCCGGCCGCCAGCAACCACAGCGCCCAGTTGCGCAGCCACTGCGGCGGCATGCCGAAGGCCCGGGGAGCGAACTCCCACACCACCAGCGCCAGCAGCGCGACCACGACCGGGCGCACGCCGCGCAGGAAGTGCTCGATCACGGGGCTGTTGCGGTAGCGCATGTAGAGGGCCCCAAGCGCGATCATCGCCAGGATGGTGGGCACGGCGATGCCGATCAGCCCCATGAGCGCACCCAGCCAGCCCGAGACCTTGAAGCCCACGTAGCCGGCGAGCTTGGTCGCGATCGGTCCGGGCAACGAGTTGCCGAACGCGAAGGCGTCGAGGAACTCGTCCTTGGTGAGCCAGTGCTGCACCTCGACGACCTCCTCCTGGATGAGGGGGATCATCGATGGCCCTCCGCCGAAGCCGAACAGCCCGACCTTGGTGAACGACCAGAACAGTTGGAAGAGCTGCATGCTGCCGAGTCTACCGTCCCTGCCGCGTCCCGACGCCGGCGAATGCCGCCGCCGGGGCCGTCACCGCGCGTCCCCGCTCGACTGCGAGCTGCTGGTCTCGCGCACGTCCAACAGGTCGCGGAGGTAGTCGCCGAAGAAGTTGATGCTGAGCACCGTGATCATGATCGCCACGCCCGGGAAGATCCCCAGCCACCACGCGCGGGTGATGAAGCTCCGACCGTCGCTCAGGATCAGGCCCCAGGTGGGCGTGGACGCCTTGACGCCCAACCCCAGGAAGCTCAGCCCCGCCTCGGCGAGGATGGCGTAGGACACGCTCACGGTCGCCTGCACGATCAGCGGCGCCATGGCGTTGGGAAGGATGTGCCTGAGCATCAGCCGCAGATCCGACGCGCCCAGGGATCTCGCGGCCTCGACGTAGGCCAGCTCGCGGATGGTGAGCACCATGCCGCGCGCGATGCGCGCGAAGTCGTCGAGGAAGGCCAGGGCGATGGCGATGATCACGTTGCTCAGGCCCGCACCGAACACCGCCACCAGGTACACGGCGATGATGAAGTTGGGGAAGGCCCACTGCAGGTCGATGTAGCGCATGATGATGGTGTCGAGCCAGCCGCCGTAGTAGCCCGCCAAGACGCCCATCGCCACGCCCACGATCATCGACGACGCCACCGTCGCCACGCCGACGAACAACGACACCCGCGCGCCGTAGATCACGCGGCTGAGCAGGTCCCGGCCGAGGTC
>CAYOXR010000131.1:0-2569 GCA_964407955.1 uncultured bacterium
GCTCGTCCGCCAGCAGCAACGGCGGCTCCAGCGCGAGCGCACGGGCGACCGCGGCGCGCTGACGCTCCCCGCCGGACACCCTGCCCGGAAGGGCGTGCGCCCGTTTCGACAGGCCGACACGCTCGAGCAACGCGCGCGCACGGGCCTCGTCCGGCCGGCCGCGGATCGCGCCGGGGAGCATGACGTTCTCCAACAGGCTGAGCTCGTCGAGCAGGTAGTGGTTCTGGAACACCAGCCCGAGCGCCCCCGCCCGCCTCGCGGCGAGCTCACGCGGTCGGCGCTGATGGACGGCGAGCTCCCCCCACCACACCTCGCCCGCATCCGGCCTGTCGAGCCCGGCGAGCAGGTGGATGAGCGTGCTCTTGCCCGAGCCACTGGGACCCAGGATCGCCACCACCTCGCCGGCTTCCACGCGCAGGCTGGCTGACTCGAGGACCTCGACCACGCCGCCGGGCCCGGCGAAGCGGCGGGCCAGGTCGCGGCACTCCAGAACGGCGGGCACGGCGTCACTATATGACGCTGCGCCGGCGCGGGCGGGCTCGGGTCGGGCCGCAGAGCGGCCCGTGGCGAGCGCTTCGTGCGGCCGCACGCCGGGCGTGAACGTCAGCCGCCGTGGTTCGAGGCGATCCGGCGCGCCAGCCGCTCGTCCAGTCGGACGCGCACGTGCGGCCAGTCCTGGTCCGTGATGGCGAAGACCATGGTGTCGCGCACGAAGCCATCCTTGGTGACCATGTGGCGCCGCAGGATCCCCTCGTAGCGCGCCCCCAGCGCGCGGATGGCGCGTTGCGAGCGCAGGTTGCGGGTGTCGGTGTGGATCTGGACGCGCACCAGTTCGAGGGCGTCGAAGGCGTGGGCGAGAAGCAGGCGCTTGCACTCGATGTTGACGCCGCTGTTGAACACCTCCGGGCGATACCAGGTGTAGCCGAGCTCGCAGCGTCTGTGTCGCGGATCGATCTCGGTCAGGCGGCTGCTGCCCAGCACGCGCTCGCTGCCCGCATCCAGCACGGTCATCACCACGGCCGTCCCGGCCGCCATGTCGGCGAAGGCCTTGGCGAAGTAGCCCTCGGCCTGGCTTGCGTCGGCGGGGGTCGAGGTCAGGCGGTACTCGTGCGGCGCGGCGAACGCGATGTCCGTGAGGGGCGCGACGTCCTCCGTGCGGAGCGGTCGCAAGCGCACCAGGCGGCCCTCGAGCGCGGTGAGCATGGTGGCATCCACCGCGCCAGGATAGCCCGCGGAGGGTGACGCGTCAGCTGGTTCGGATGTCGTGCTCCGCCGCCGTCGGACCGGGACCGGGCCGATCGAGATCGATCTCGAACGGCACGATCTCGGCGTGGTCCACCAGGCGGCGCATGCCCACGAGGCTGCCGATGACCACGCCGTGCGTCACCACCACCAGACTCTCGAAGCGGCGGTGACGGTTGAGTACGGTCAGGACGCGGTTACGCACATCATCGAGGCTCTCCCAGGGCGCCGTGGGGTCGGCGCGCTCCTCTTCCGAGAGCGTGTGGCTGGCCCGTTCCAGCAAGCGTGGGTCGACGTCGGCCAGGGGATCTTTCTGCGGCAACCACTCGTGGAGGTCGTACTCCACGAACAGCGGCTTGTTGAGCGCACGGCTGAGCAGAGCGCCCGACTCCAACGCGCGCGTGAACGTGCTGCACAAGATCGCCTCGGCTTCCTGCAATCGGAAGTCGTTCGCGATCGTGTCGATCTGGAGACGACCCAGTGGCGTCAGCGGCGCGAAGTCCTTGGCCCAGCCGCGGGCGCCGCGCATCTCCACCAGGTTCCAATCGGGTTCGCCATGCCTCACGAAGAAGAGCTTCACCCGGCCGCCTTTCTGGGCGACGCATCCGTACACGGCTGGGGAGCGGCTCGGATCATCGTCATCGGGACCTTGGGCCCAGACCCGGCTGTCACCGGGAGGGCCGTCCCACAAAGGGTAGCAAGGCCCGGTCGGAGCCACTGTTCGAAGTTTTACTCGCTCCGGAGGGCACCCAGCGCACCCGACCCGGGTCGCCGGCAGCGGCCTGCGACGGCGCCTCAACCCTTGCCGAGATACGCCGCCTGCACCTCGGGAGACGCCAGCAGCGCCTTCGCGTCGTCGGCGATGACGATGCGCCCGACTTCGAGCACGTAGCCGCGGTCGGCCAGCTTCAGCGCCATGCGCGCGTTCTGCTCCACCAGCAGGATGGTCACACCGGTGTCGCGGATCTCCTGCAGCGCCCGGAAGATGGCCTTCACCAGCAGAGGCGCCAGGCCCAGACTGGGCTCGTCGAGCAGGAGCAGGCGTGGCCGCGCCATCAGCGCCCGACCGATGGCGAGCATCTGCTGCTCACCGCCGGACAGCGTGCCGGCGAGCTGGCCCCGGCGCTCGTGCAGGCGGGGGAACAAGGCGTACACCTGGTCGAGGGAGCCGGCCGACTCGGCGGGCGGGCGCGTGTAGGCCCCCAGCATCAGGTTCTCGACGACGCTCAAGGTCCCGAACACGCGCCGGCCCTCGGGGGCCTGCGTGATGCCCAGCCTCACGATGCGGTCGGCGCCCAGGTGCGTGATGTCGGTGTCGCGGTAGCGT
>CAYOXR010000132.1:0-2418 GCA_964407955.1 uncultured bacterium
GACTTCATGTCCAGCGACTTCGACGATCCGGAGCGGGACCCCCCCTGGTTGCGCGAGCTGGGGCGGCTCGCCGCCCGCCATGACGTGATCGCGGTGCGCATCACCGACCCTGCCGAGATGGAGCTACCGGACGTCGGCGACCTGCGCGTCCGGGACCCGGAGACCGGGCGCGAGCTGTGGCTCGACACCAGCGACCCGGTGCTGCGGCACGCCTACGGCCGGCTGGTCGAGACGCGCGAGCGCACCCTCAAGCGCGTGTTGCGTTCGTCGGGCGCCGACGTGCTGCAGCTCTCCACGCAGCACGACATCGTGCCGCCGCTCCTCGCCTTCGTGAGGCGCCGCAAGGGCCGGCGCCAGGAAGGGGCGCGGACGTGAGCTTCCACTGGCCGCTGCTGCTGTGGCTGCTTGTGCTGGTGCCGCTGACCTGGCTGCTGGTGCGGTCGTCCGAGTCGCGGCGCAGCCGCCGTGGGGGGTACGCCGACCCGGAGCTCGCCGACACCGTCCTTCGTCGAGCGCCGCGCGCGCGGGCGCACTGGGTCCTCGGCCTCCAACTCGGCGCGCTTGCGCTGCTCTTGATCGCCGCGGCTCGCCCGGTCGCCTCGCCGCCGCTGCCGACCAACGAGGCCGCCACCGTCATCGCGCTCGACGCGTCCAAGTCGATGCTGGCCGACGACGTCCGCCCCAACCGCTTCGAGGCCGCCCGCAAGCTCGCCGAGGAGTTCGTGCGGGATGCCCCGCGTAGCGCGCGCCTGGGCCTGATCAGCTTCTCCGACGTGGCCTCGCTGCTGGTCGCTCCCACCACCGACCATGCCAAGCTGCTCGATGCCCTCAAGACGGTCCAGCCGGGGCAGAACACCTCGCTCGCGGCCGCCGTGGTGGGCGGCGTACGCTTGCTTCCCGGACGGCAGACCGCGCAGACCCCGGCGGCGCTCGATGTCGGCGGCGCGGCGGGCAATGGCCAGCCCGTCGCTCCCAGCCCGCCCCCCGCTCGCCACGTCGACGCTCCGCCCGGCGCCGTGCTGGTACTGTCCGACGGCGTAGGCAACGTGAGCCCCAACCCAAGGCTGTCCGAAGATCAGGCCCTGACGCTGGCGGCACGCTTCGCGACGGACAACAACGTGCAGATCGATGCCGTCCCCTTCGGCCGCGAAGGTGGGGCGGTGACGCGGATCAACGGCCAGGACTACTTCGTGCCCTTTGCGCCGCAGAACCTCGAACGTCTCAGCGAGTTGAGTGGCGGCACCACGCTCGATCCTGCCGACCAGAACGCGGTGCGGAAGCTGGCGCACAAGCTCGGCACCGTCATCCGCTGGGTGCCCCACACGATGGAGATCTCGGCGCTGCTCTCGGCACTGGCCGTGGGCTTGCTGCTGGTGGCGGGCGGCCTCAGCCTCACCGCCACCCGGAGGTTGCCATGATCGCCTTCATCTGGCCCGGAATGCTCGCCCTCTTGCTGGCGATACCGCTGCTCGTCTGGCTCTACCGGCGAGCCTTGCGGCAGCCGGCGAAGAGCGTCGCGCTCCACCCGGACGTGGCCCTCCTCGCCCGCGCGGCGGGGCGCCGTCGTCGCTGGACGGCCCATATCGCGGCCGTCCTCTACCTGGGCGCCTGCGGCCTGGCCCTGGCGGCCCTGGCGCGGCCCACGGTACCCGTGCCGCAGGTCAACGAGCGCGCCGGCATCATCCTCGCGATCGACCTCAGCCGCTCCATGGCCTCCAACGACATCTATCCGAATCGCTTCCTGGCGGCGCGCCGGGCGTTGAAGATCTTCGTGCGCGCCCTGCCTCCAGGGGCGCGCGTGGGGGTGGTGGCGTTCTCGAGCTACGCGACCACCGTGGTCCCGCTGACGTCCGACCATCAGCGCGTCCTCGACGCCGTCGACCTCCTCACGCTCGGCCGCAGCACCGCGATCGGAGACGGCATCCTGCAGGCAGTCGCCGACCTCCCACCGCTGGCTCAGCGCGAGAAATGGGGTGGCGATCCCTCCAAGCTCGCCACGGTGGTGCTCCTCTCCGACGGCCGCAACCGCACCGGCGTCGATCCACTGGTGGCGGCCGCCAAGGCCAAGAGCGAACACGTCGTGGTGGACACCGTGGGCGTCGGCACCAACCAGGGCGGCGCGAACAACCAGCAGTTCGGCAACAGCCCCTACGGCTACTTCGGTCGCGGCAGTGAGTTCGACCCGCAGACGCTCAAGGCGATCGCCAGCGAGACCGGTGGGCAGTACGTCTTCGTCGACTCGGCCAGCAAGCTGAACGGCGTCTACCGGCGGCTGGGCCGGAGCGTGGCCTGGAGCTGGCACAAGGAGGAGGCGAGCGGCCTGGTGGCGCTGGTGGCGGCCGGCCTGCTCGTCCTCAGCCTCTTCGTCGGGCAGGTCAGGCGCCACGTGCTGTAGTGGCGCCCCGGTGCTCAAGGCAG
>CAYOXR010000133.1:0-2440 GCA_964407955.1 uncultured bacterium
GCTTTCCCGAGATCCTCGACGGCCGCGTCAAGACGCTTCACCCGGCGATCCACGGCGGTCTGCTGGCCAGGCGCGAGGACGCGCATCTGGCGGAGCTCGCCGAGCATGGCATCACGCCGATCGATTTGGTGGCCGTCAACCTCTACCCCTTTCGTGAGACCGTCGCCCGCGGCGACGTCCGTTGGGACGAGGCGCTCGAGACCATCGACATCGGCGGCCCCAGCATGCTTCGGGCGGCCGCCAAGAACCACCCGGCGGTGCTCGTGGTCGTGGATCCCGACGACTACGACGGCGTGCTCTCGGCTCTGCGTGGCGGCCCGGACGAGGGTTTCCGGCGGGCGCTGGCTCGCAAGGCCTTCGCGCACAGCGCCGCGTACGACGCCGCCATCGTGGCCTGGATGGAGCGCGACGAGCCCTTGCCCGAGCACCTCGACCTGGCGCTTGAGCGCGTCGACATCCTGCGCTACGGCGAGAACCCTCACCAGCAGGGCGCCCGCTACCGCGAGGTGGGCAAGCGCGGCTGGTGGGACTCCGTGACCCAACACTCGGGCATGGCGCTCTCCTACCTCAACCTCTTCGATGCCGAGGCGGCGTGGCGACTGGCATTCGAGCTGGGTGCGGGGCGTGCGGCGGTCATCGCCAAGCACGCCAACCCCTGCGGAGCGGCGGTCGCAGCCGACCTGGGCGACGCCTACGCGGCCGCGTTCGCGGCCGACCCGAAGTCGGCGTTCGGCGGCGTCGTGGCGTTGCCCGGGGTTGTCGACCTGGCGCTGGCGAAAGCGATCGTCGGCAACCCCAAGGCGGACGTCCTCGTCGCTCGGAGCTTCGCACCGGAGGCGCTCGAGCTCTTTGCCCGCAAGCGCAAGAACATGCGCGTCCTCGAGGCGGAGCCGCCGGGCGAGCGGGGCCTCGAGCTGCGGCGCGTGGACGCCGGCTTCCTGGTGCAGCAACCCGATCCGGTGGCTGTGGACCGCGCCAGCTGGCGCGTGGTCACCGAAGCCAAGCCGAGCGAGGCCCAGTGGCGGGACCTGGAGCTCGCCTACCGCGTGTGCGCCTACACCACCTCGAACGCCATCGTGTTCGCTGCGGGCGGCAGTGCCGTGGCGGTGGGTGCGGGGCAGCAGAGCCGCGTCGACGCCGTCGAGATCGCAGCCAGGAAGGCGGAAGGCCGCGCGCGAGGCGGCGCCTGTGCGTCGGATGCGTTCTTCCCGTTCCGTGACGGCGTGGACGCCGCCGCGGATGCCGGCGTGGCAGCGGTGGTGCAGCCGGGCGGCTCCATCCGCGACGAGGAGGTCATCGCGGCAGCCGACGAGCGTGGGCTGGCGATGGTGCTGACGGGCGAGCGCCACTTCAGGCACTGACGGCCGCTGCGGGCCGGCCGCACGGGTTCGGGCTGGGGCCGCCCGCCGCCCCAGCCCGGCGGTGGCCCGACGCCAAGACAGACGCCAACCCCGCGCGTACCAGATGTTGTACCACGCCAACTTGCAGTATCCAGATGATGGGTGAGCGCCCTTGAACGGCGCCTGCCCCGGTGCTAGTCTACATGGACGGAGAAGGTAGGGAGGCGGGGATCGTCGCGGGTGGGAGCGCAAGCGGAGCGACGCTGTGAAATCGACTATCGTGTCAACATCTTGTATCCAGGTATGCTCTAAGGGACAGTATCTAGCGCGCTGAACCGGCGGTGGCCGAGGGCGCCACCCGAACAGCGGAATCGACAGGCTCGAGCGCCGTGCGTGCTCAGAGGCAGGGAGGATGATCGTGTCCAGGGCAGACAGCACCCACGCGGCAGACGCGCTCGTCGGCTTCGACGAGCACGCCCGAGCCATCGCCACGCGGCAGTACTTCCAGCCGGGGGACGTCACGCTGGAAGACATGTTCGCTCGCGTCGCGAGCTGGGTCGCCAGCCCGGAGGCCGATGGTGCGCGGGCGGAGATGGCCGAGCGCTTCTACGGACTCATGCTCGACAAGCGCTTCTGCCCGGGCGGCCGGGTCCTGGCCGGCGCCGCCACGGGCCACGGCAACGTGCTGAACTGCTTCGTCCAGGACGGAAGCCCTGAGACCGCAGGCACGACCGCCTGGGTGTTGCGGCTGGCGACCAAGCTGGCGCTGGTCACCAAGGTGGGTGGGGGCAACGGCCTCAACCTCGACCCCGTCCGGCCCAAGCGCGCCTTCGAGGGGCGACCCGGTCGCCTCTTCCTGACCATCGACCCCTCGCACGGCGACTACGAGAAGGTCCGGAGCGGCACCTTCTTCGACCTGGTGCGCGGCGAGTACGTGACGCGTGGCTATCGCCGGGCCACCTTCGTTGAGCGCCGCGATGCGCCCTCCGGGGTTCAGGTGCGCGCCGTCGGCGACTCCGTGGAGAGCATCTGGCACAGCGGCAGCGCCATGATCGAGGGACTGTTGCGCGGCGGGGACGTTCTGCTGGACCTCAGCGAGC
>CAYOXR010000134.1:0-4352 GCA_964407955.1 uncultured bacterium
GCTGCCGCCCTTGCAGCCCATCCCCACCAAGCGCTTCGAGTGCTTCTGCCTCGAGCTCTTCGCGACCCTGTCGGCCAGGATCGTCACCACGGCCGGCACGCCCACGCTCGGCCTCTTCCTGGAGGGGCTGGAGATCGTCGACGTGAAGCCCGACCCGCTTGAGAGCACCATGGAGTGCGTCATCGCCACCACGTTGCGGGTCGGCATCCTGCCGCGGCTTCGCGTGGCGCTCGACGCCTTCACCTTCGAACTCGGCAAGTTCGCGAGCCTGAGCGTCTCGCCGACGCCGACGTCGAGCGCCGTGCCGCACAACCCCGCGCTCGAGCAGGACCGGATCAAGGCCTTCGTAAACGTGGCGGTGGGACCATGAGCGACCTGACCGTGGCGGTTTCGGAAGACACCTTCCGGCGATTGTTCGCGCAGGTGCGCGACGCCCTCGCCGAGTCCACCGCGGACAGTGCCAGCCTGGGCCCGTTCAGCGTGTCATGGGACGTGGGCTTCCGGCTGGAGGACGGCACCGTCGACCTCCAGGCCAACAACTCCGTCCTCATCAGCGAGCTGGACGTCGTCTACGACCCGCTCAAGCTGACGCTTGGCATCGACATCCCCGAGCTCTGCATCGGCGGCTTCTGCATCTTGCCCACCCCGTTCGGTTGCGCCGTGCACCTGCCGAAGATCTGCGTGTTCTCCGGGAACCCCGACATCAGCCTGCCGCTCGACCTTAGCGGGCTCATCGAGTCGGAGATCTCCGGCGCCTTCCGGATCAAGACGCGCTACCACGTCGACCCGGCACGCACGCCAGCCATGACCGACCTCGACGCCGAAGACGCCGACATCCCCAACACCTGGCAGTTCCTGCTCGACCCCATCTGGCTCGACATCGACCTGATCGACATCGCCGACACCGTGGGCAACATCCTCGACGCCGCGATCGACAATGCCGTGGACAACCTGCTGGGCTTCCTGCCGGGGTGGGCCCGCGACCTCATCAAGGCCATCCTCGGCCCGGTCGTCGACCTGGTGCGCGCCATCCTCGACATCGGCGACGACATCGACGAGTGGCTCTCCAACCTCCTGGGAGTGAGCATCGGCCTGTTCGACTTCGTGGCGACGGCGGTCGCCGATTACTTCGCCAGCCGCAACCCCATCTTCAGCCTCGAGGACCCGTACCCGATCCTCGACTACGACGGCCCGTTGATCCCCGTCAAGGTGCCCGTGCGCAATCTCGCCGTGACCGTCGCCGATACCGAGATGACCCTGGAAGCGGATGTGGCAGCATGAGCATGACAAGGAACGTGTGGCTCAACACCCACGCCCTGCAGCGGACCGCGCTCGACAGCGCGCGCCTCGGCGTGCTGGGCACCATCGTCCATCCCCTGCCCGACAAGGGGCAGTTCGAGGTGACGGTCCTGGCAGGCGACAGCCGGATCGCCAGCGTGCCGCTGAGGATCGATCCGGACGACGCCACCACGCAGGTCGACATCGACCTGGCGGCGCTCGACCCCGGGCGCCGGATCGGCTCCCGCGCCGCCTCCGGCGGCGAAGCCGTGGTAGGGCCCAAGGGCTACCTCGTGGTGACCGTGTCCGAGGGAGCGGGCGAGTACCGCGTGGTGCTGACCGCGCCAGGCTCCCGGGACAGGAAGCCGGCGTTCGACAGCCGGGCTTTGCAGCCAGGCGACCTCTTCGTCGCGATGCTGCTCCGCCCGGGCAGCTACGAGCTCTCCGGCGACGGCGTGCGCGCCACGGGCACGCTGCGCGTGGCCTACCCCGGCAGCGGCAAGGAGCGGCTCGCGGACCTGGAGGCCGCGCGCGTGCGCGTCACCGAGAAGGGCTTCGAGCCCCAGGCGACGCGCGTGCACGCCGGCCAGGGCACCGTGTTCGAGGTGGCAGCCCGCGACGTCTCGGTGCGGGTCACGTTGCAGGAGCCCGACGACGGCCCCGACGCCGGCAAGCCGGCCCCCAGGAGGCATCACTGGGTGAAGCCCGGGGGCGGCGACGTCGGCAACGGCCCCACCGGCGGACGCGGCCGCGAGGCGGGCCGTACGAGCGGCCGAAGCGCGGGACGCGGCGGCGGCGCCAAGCGCGGCCGGAGCGGCGGTGGCCGGAGCGGCACGCCGGGCAGCGGCAGCGGTGGCCGGAGCGGCACGCGGAGCAGCGGCCGCGGCGGCAGTCGCAAGAAGGGTTGAGCCGCACCCCACCGGAGGCGCACTGGGAGACCGTCCGTGTCGCGGGCGGGCGCCACCGGCAGGGTACCGGCCGCTCCACTTTGGCCGGGGGCCGCGATCGCGGCCCCCGGCGTTTGACGGCGCCGCGTGAATGGTGCGGCCGGCGCCGAATCGCACCCGGCGTCGCCCGCGCCGACCCCCAGCCGCCCGGCCTCGCCGGCTCCCGGCCAGCGAGCCTCACCGACGCTTCTTGCGGCTTTCGCTCCGACGCCCGGCGCTGATGCCCAAGCGCACACACTCGCGCCCACGACACAACGTGCCGTTGACAGGCGTGCGCCTCCGCCTTATCATTCCGACTCGTACCGCGATCTCGAACCCACGCCCTGAACTGGAGAGACGCCGTGTCAGACCCGCACGCCATCAGCTCGGCCACGAAGCCCCCTGCTGCCATCGGCCCCGACGAACGGGCCCGGCGCGCGGCGCACGCGTTCGACCGCCTGCCGAAGCACCTAGGCTCCATCGTGCTGTTCGACGACGAGTACATCCAGTACTTCACCGGGTTCCTCTTCCACCCGACCGAACGGCCCATCGCTCTGGTCATCACACCTGACGGGCAGCGCACGCTGTTCGTGCCCGAGCTCGAGCGCGAGCACGCCGGCGAGGCCGCCGACGCGGAGCACGTGGAGGCCTACCCGGAGTATCCGGGCGAGACCCATCCCAGCGAGCTCCTGCTCGCCTACCTGCGGCGCGGCGGGCTGGTCGGTGACGGCGTGGGCGTGGACCACGACGGCTACCCGCCCCTGATGGGGCACGTGCCGCGGCCGCTGAGCGCGCAGCTTCCCATCGAGCGGATCTCCCCGCACATCGACTGGCAGATGGCGCACAAGAGCGAGGCCGAGCTGGCGCTGATCCGCGAGAGCGCCCGCTGGGGCAACCGGGCCCATGAGCTGCTGCAGCGCTATACGGCGGTCGGCGAGCGCGAGGACGAGGTGTCCCGACGCGCGTCCATGGACGCCACGCGCGAGATGGTCGAGGCCCTCGGCGAGGGCTACCGCCCCCGCAACCGCCACGTGCAGGGCGCCGTCGCCCTGTACCGCGGCCAGATCGGCCCCAACAGCGCGCTGCCGCACGCCGTCACCATGAACGCGACCTTCAAGGAAGGCGACACGCTCGTCACCGGCGCGGCGGCAGACGTGTGGGGCTACGTCAGCGAGCTCGAACGGACGATGATCCTCGGCACGCCGAGCAGCGACCAGAAGCGCTACTTCGCGCACATGCTCGCGCTCCAGGATCTCGCCTTCGACAGCATGCGGCCGGGAACCGCGGCCGGCACCGTCGACCGCGTGCTGCGCAGCTACATCGAGGATCACCAGCTCACGCGCTTCTGGCGCCACCACGTCGGGCACTCGCTCGGACAGCGCTCCCACGAGAGCCCCTTCCTCGACATCGGCGACGCCTCGCCGCTCGAGCCCGGCATGGTCTTCAGCGTCGAGCCGGGCCTGTACGTCCCGGGGCTGGGCGGCTTCCGCCACTCGGACACCATCGTCGTCACGGATGACGGCATCGAGCGGCTGACCGTCTATCCGAGGGACCTGGGGAGCCTGACGCTCGAGGCGTAGACGGGACCCGGCCGCCCGACGTCCCATGGCGGCGGCGTGAGCTCGCAAAGCAATAGCCAGGCGCCGCCCACGTGAACGCGAACGCAATCCATGACGTTCCTCCCCCAGTGCGTCCGGTGAGCTGAAGCCTACAAGCTGCCCCGCTCGTCGAGCGCGCTGC
Source organism: uncultured bacterium (assembly GCA_964407955.1). Taxonomy (GTDB): domain Bacteria; phylum Deinococcota; class Deinococci; order Deinococcales; family Trueperaceae; genus JASBRS01. The sequence continues at coordinate 3,945 of CAYOXR010000134.1, forward strand.
AAGCCAATCGGGTGCCTGCAAAGCATGATGCGGGGCGCGCGAAAACCGGTGTGTGAGCTACGCGCAGCACCGGCGCCTGCCGCCGGCGTCGCTGGTCTTCCCCGACGTGCCCGAAACGCTGGGAGCGATCACGTTGCGCGCCTAGCCCAGGCTCGTTCGGTAGGTGATGTGGGTCACGCCGGGCGCTTCCAGCACCCGCGTCTGCTCGAGCCGGATGGGCGCCCCCTCGACCAGATCGAAGAGCCTCACGCCCTCTCCCATCAGCGCAGGCACCAGGCTGATCTGGACCTCGTCGATCAGCCCCGCCGCCAGGTACTGGGCCGCGACATGCCCCCCGCCACTCACGGAGACGTCGCGATCGCCGGCCGCGAGTCGCGCCTGACGAAGCGCGCTGTCGATCCCGTCCGT
>CAYOXR010000135.1:0-7011 GCA_964407955.1 uncultured bacterium
TCCCGCAGGACGGTGCCGCGGCGAGCATGCGAGGTCTCGAACGGCGGCCGGCGTAGCCTTGTCGCATTCTACGGACCCAAGCCGCCGCCGCTCACGCGCCACAGCCCGCTTGTGGACCGCGGCCGCCGGTCGCCGTACTCAAGAACCTCACGAAACGCTGTTCTACCGTTCATGTGGGATTTGGTAAACCTTGTTGGTGACGGCGAAAATACCGGCGTGTAGGTGGCAGGGCCGAGTGCGCGTCGCACTCGGCCGGTCGCGTGCCCGCTCGGCGCCTCCGCCGGCACCACGGCCAGATCGAGACATGCACGCAGAGGCGGGAGGTCGAACTTGGTCGACGTACGGAACGTGACGAAGACGTATGGCGCGGTGAAAGCGCTGTCGGACGTGAGCTTCAGCATCGACGCTGGCACCATCGTGGGGCTCTTGGGTCCGAACGGCGCCGGCAAGTCGACGCTGATGAAGGTCCTCACCGGCTACCTGCAGCCGGACGCGGGGCGCGTCAGCATCGACGACTTCGACGTCCTGACGCAGCGGCGCCAGGCGCAGCAGCGCATCGGCTACCTGCCCGAGAACGCGCCACTGTACCCGGAGCTGACGGTCCAGGAGTACCTGCTCATGATGGCCGACGTTCGCCGCATCCCGGGGGCGGAGCAGCGCGCGGCCATCAAGGCGGCGGTGAACGCCACCGGGCTCGAGCCGGTCATCACCCGTCCCATCCAGCAGCTCTCGAAGGGCTACCGCCAGCGCGTCGGCATCGCCCAGGCGATCTTGCACCGACCCAAGCTGCTCATCCTCGACGAGCCCACGGTGGGCCTCGACCCCACGCAGCTCGCCGAGGTGCGGCAGCTCATCCGCACGCTGGCCAAGAGCAGCACGGTGCTCTTCTCCAGCCACATCCTCCCCGAGGTCGAGGCGCTGTGCGACCGCGCCGTGATGATCATGGGCGGCGTCATCCGCGCCGATGCACGACTCTCCGAGCTCGCCAAGAGCGGCAGCGCACGCCTGATCCTCGACGGCAGCGCCGACGCCAGAACCGTGGCGGACGCGCTCAGCGCGCTGCCCGGCGCCGGCTCGGTGCGTCGCGAGGAGGCTGCAGGCGGCCGTCTGGCGTTCGTCGTACGCGGCCCCGACGGCGGCGATCTGTGCCCCGACATCTTCGAGCTCGCCAAGCGCGAGAACTGGCCGCTGCGGGAGCTCCGCAGCGAAACGCGCACGCTGGAAACCGTGTTCAACGAGCTGGCCCGCGGCGCCGCACCGGCGCCCGTGCCGACGCCCTCCGCTGCGCCGTCCCCCACGCCGCCCCAGGCCTAGGGAGGTAGAGACTTGCGACAGACGGTCGCTATCGCCAAGAAGGAGCTCTCAAGCGCCTTCGGGTCGCCGTTGGCGCTCATCTTCATGGGCACCTTCCTACTGGTCACCTTCTTCGTGTTCTTCTGGGTGGCCACCTTCTTCGCACGCGGCATCGCCGACGTGCGCCCGCTCTTCACCTGGATGCCGCTGCTGCTCGTGTTCCTCGTCGGCGCGCTCACCATGCGGCAGTGGAGCGAGGAGCAGCGTTCCGGCACGCTGGAGATGCTCCTCACCCTGCCGGTCGATGCCTGGCGCCTGGTGCTGGGCAAGTTCCTGGCCGTGATGACCCTCGTGACGGTGGCGCTGGCCCTGACCGTCAGCCTGCCGATCACGGTTTCGCTGCTCGGCAACCTGGACTGGGGCCCCGTCATCGGCGGCTACGTGGCGGCGCTGCTGATGGCCGCCGCCTACACCGCCATCGGGCTGTTCGTGTCCTCACGCAGCGACAACCAGATCGTGTCGCTGATCGTGACCCTGCTCGTCGGCGGCGTCCTCTACCTGATCGGCACCAACGCGGTGCTCGACTTCGTGCCGTCGGGGGTCGCGGCGGTGTTCCGCGAGCTGTCCACCACCACCCACTTCCAGAGCATCGAGCGGGGCGTGCTCGACCTGCGCGACCTCGTGTTCTACCTGTCGCTGGGCGGGCTGTTCCTGACGCTCAACGTGCTCTCGCTCGACAGCAAGCGCTGGAGCCGGACGGCCATGACCCGCCCGTACCGCAGCGCGCACATGCTCGGCGTCGGCCTGGTCGCACTCAACCTGGTGCTGCTCAACGGCTGGCTGCTGCCGCTGTCCGGTCTGCGCCTCGACATGACGGCCAGCCATCGCTACAGCCTGTCGTCCACGACGCGTGACCTGCTGGACTCGCTGCAACAGCCGCTGCTCATCCGCGCCTACTTGAGCAAGAACACCCACCCGCTACTCAAGCCGCTGATCCCGCAGATCGCCGACATGCTGCACGAGTACCAGGTGGCCTCGCACGGGCGCGTGCGGGCTCAGGTCGTCGATCCGTCCACCAACCCCAGCGTCGAGAAGACCGCCAACCAGGTCTACGGCATCCAGCCGCACCCCTTCCAGGTGGCCAGCCGCTACCAGTCGTCGGTGGTGAACGCCTACTTCGCCATCCTGGTGCGTTACGGCGACCAGACGCAGGTGCTCAAGCTCTCCGACCTCGTCAAGGTGTCGCAGAGCCCGGCGGGCGGCACGCCCGTCGTCACGCTGAACAACCTCGAGTACAACCTGACGCGGGCGATCAAGAAGGACGTGTCCGGCTTCAGTGACGTCGACACCGTCCTGGCCTCGCTGAAGCAGCCCGCCAAGCTGACGCTGCTGGACACCCCGAAGACGCTGCCCAAGGCGCTGCAAGACGCCCCCGGCATCGTCAAGAAGGTGGCCGATTCCATCGCCACGGGCGCCAAGGGCAAGTTCAGCTACCAGCAGGTCGATCCCCGCGCGGCCAACGCGGCGTACACGCCCCAGCAGCTGCAGAAGCAGTTCGGCATCCAGCCGATCCCGGCGGGCCTGCTGTCGCCCAACACGTACTACCTCCAGATGCTGCTGACCGTCGACGGCAAGACCCAGGTCGTGGTGCCGTCGGGGAGCTTCAGTCAGACGACGGTGAAGGACGCCGTCACCGCCGCCCTCAAGCGCTCGACCAACGGCTTCGTCAAGGTGGTGGGGCTTTGGACGCCGCCGCCGCCGCCCAACACCAACCCCTAGCTGTCCCAGCAGCGGCCGCTCTACCAGACGCAGCTCATCCAGCAGCAGCTGCAGAAGGACTACAAGGTCACGAACGTCACGCTGACCAACGGCACCGTTCCCAACAACGTCGACACCCTGGTGCTGCTGTCGCCGCAGGGCATGAGCCAGAAGCAGCTCTTCGCCATCGACCAGTTCCTGATGCGCGGCGGCTCGGTCGTGGTGGCGGGCGGGAACTACGCCCTCACCTCGGTTCCCTACTCGGGCACGCTGGCCCTGAAGCACATAAAGAACGGACTGGGGCCGCTCCTCAAGAGCTACGGCGTGACCGAAGGCAACTCGATCGTGATGGACACGCAGAACTCGCAGTTCCCGGTGGTGGTGCCGCACACCGTGGCCGGCGTCCCGGTGCAGGAGGTGCAGGCGGTCGACTACCCGTTCTTCGTCGACGTGCAGTCCAACGCCATGGACCGCTCCTCGCCGATCACCTCCAGCCTGCAGGCGGTGTCGGTGCCGTGGGCCTCGCCGCTGACGGTCCAGAAGGGCTCGAGCGGGGCGCGCACGGTCAACGTGCTGCTGTCGTCCTCGCCGAACTCCTGGACGACGACGGACACGAACATCATCCCCAACTTCAAGACCTACTCGAAGCACGGCTTCCCGGTGGGCAAGACGCAGAAGAGCTACCCGCTGGCGGTGGCCATCCGCGGCAGCTTCACCAGCTACTTCAAGAACAAGAAGGATCCCCTGCAGGCGAGCGCCAACGGCAACAACTCGACGTCGTCGAACGCCAACGGCGCCAACGCGTCGAGCTCGTCCAACTCCTCCGGCGTCGGCGTCATCACGTCGTCGCCTGACAACGCCCGCCTGGTCGTGATCGGGAGCGGTGAGGTCGCCAACGACACGGTCCTGAACCTCGCCTCCCGCCTCAACCAGAACATGGCGGTCGAGGACCTGCAACTCCTCCAGAACGCCGTCGACTGGTCGACCGAGGACGCCAGCCTGTTGAACATCCGCGCCAACGGCGCCATCACGCGTGTCCTCAGGCACCTGTCGCAAGGGCAGGAGACCGGCTGGGAGGTCGGCAACTACATCTTCGCCATCCTGGCGCTGGCGCTCATCGCCGCCATATGGCAGTGGCGCAAGCGCAGCCGCTCGCCGATCATCGCCACCGCGGGCGAGTCGTCGTCCACCGGCGGCGCCCGCAAGGCGGAGGGCTCACGATGAGTGCCGCGAACGCCACCGCGCCGGTCAAACGCAGCGCCAACAAGGATGGCGGCCAGGGCCGCCGCAACCTGTTCCTGGCCATCATCGCGGTGCTCCAGGTGGGCGCGCTGGTGCTGGTGCTGCTCACCGTGGCACGCCCGCCCACCACGAAGGTGGGGCCGCTGCTCGGCACCGGCGTGACCAGCGCCGACATCACCGCCTTCACCGTCACCGGTCCGAAAGGCGCCAGCGTCACCCTCAAGCGTGCCGGCACGAACTGGGTGCTGCCCGACCTGGGCAACTACCCGGCCAAGACCGCGCGCGTGAAGACCTTCCTCGACGAGCTCGTGGCGCTGCATCGCAGCGGCCTGGTCGCCACCACCAAGGACGCCTACAAGCGCCTCAAGGTCGCGACCGATACGTACGAGCGCAAGGTCGCGCTCACGCTCAAGGACGGCAAGACCGAAACGCTCTACGTCGGCTCCGAGCCGAGCTACGGCAGCACCCACGTGCGCATGGCCAGCGACACGGGCGTCTACGTCACGCACTCGCTGCACTCCACCGACGCTCGCACCGACGCCGCCGGCTACGTCGACCCGACCGTGCTCTCACTGAACGAGTCCAACGTGACCCGCCTGGAAGTGAAGAACGGCAGCGGTGACTTCGTGTTCACCAAGGGCAGCTCCGGCTGGTCGATGCAGAACGTGCCAAGCGGCAAGACCTTCGACCCCAACAGCATCAACACCATCCTCTCGAGCCTGACCAAGCTGCAGCTCGACGAGCCGCTCGGCAAGACGGCAAAGCCCGCCTACGGCTTCGCCAAGCCGCTGGCCGTGGTGACGCTCACGACCGTCAGCAAGCCGGCTTCATCGACCTCTGGGGCGGGGGCCGGCAAGGGCGCGGCCGCGACCGGCACGACCACGACCGGCGCGACCACGACCGGTGCGGCCAAGACCGGGGCGGCCAAGACGGGCGCGGCCAAGACCGCCGGAGCCGGAACCACCACGGCCACGACCGGCGCCGGCGCCACCACAACCAAGTCCGGCACGGCAGCCACCGGCACGGCAGCGGCGGGCGCCGCAACGACCTCGACCCCCGCGGGCAAGGGCTCGACGTCGAGCACGACCTCGAGCACGGCGTCAACGCCGGCCAAGCCGGCGAAGGCGTCTGCGCCGCCCGTCACCACGACGACAACCATCACCATCGGGGCCAAGGACAAGGCCGGCTTCTACCCGATCCGCATCTCCAGCTCGCCGTTCATCGTCCGCGCGTCGGATACGAGCCTTGGCGGCGTGGTCGGCGACAAGGCCACGGACTTCTACGCCAAGCCGAAGTCCAGCAGCTCCAGCAACGGCATCCACGGCCTAGGCGGCGTGGTCAACACGCCGGGAGGAACCCCGACGGGACAGTAACCTCTCATCGGCCTTTCGGCTGGACGCGGCGAGCGGCAACCGATCGCCGGCCACCAACGCAGCGGGCGTCGCCACGAAGCGGCGCCCGCTGTTCACTGTCTGGTGCAGCGATGTGCGGCAGTGACGCGTGCTTGTGACGGCTGCTTGTGACGGGTGCTTGGGACGCGTGCGGCGACGCGGGTTGCGGACGTGGTTCGGGTCCGTGTGGTTCAGGTCCGTGTGGTTCAGGTGCGTGTGGCTTCAGGTGCGTGTGGGTTCAGGTCCACGTTGTTCTGCGTTCTGCACGGTTCTGCACGCGGTTCGGGTGCACGGGCGACGCCTGGGCGCAGGGCGCCGCCGAACCCGGAGCACCTATTGGGGGGTCTTCACGGCCCTTGCATCGAACGTCAAGCCTCGTTTGCCGTTGAAGCCGCCGCTTCCCTGGCACGCGAACGGTCAGCCCGTGAGGGCGCGAGAATGGCTTCGCGGGAGACCTCGTCACTCCGCATGTTTGCGTACAGGGCGCGTTTCGCCGCCAAGCCAGAGCGACAACGGCACTTGACAATCATCCCCTACACGTTCGCGACACCCCCCGAGGCCCCAACCGAACGCGACAACCAGACTTGACAATCATCCCCCACACACCCCCCGAGACCCCAAGCGAAAGACCTCAGCCGAACGCGGTAACCAGTCGTGACAACCGCCTCAGACCGGCTGGGCGCACCCGAACCCGCCCAAACCCGAAACCCGCACCCGCACCCGCACCCCGCGCCCCGCAACCGTCCATACCCCCGCACCGCCCCCGCCCCTGCCGGGCCTTAGAATGTGCCCACCACCGCCCTGACGCCGGCCTTCCAGGAGGTACCCGTGGCCCGACACGAGCCCGCCCACGCGCCCGCAGACGATCGCTACCAGCACATGCGCTACCGCCGCACCGGCGCAAGCGGCGTGCGGCTTCCGGCCATCTCGCTCGGTCTGTGGCACAACTTCGGCAACGATCGTACGCTCGAGAGCCAGCGCGCGATCGTCAGACGGGCGTTCGACCTGGGCATCACGCACTTCGATCTGGCCAACAACTACGGTCCGCCGCCGGGAAGCGCGGAGAAGCACTTCGGACGGATCCTCGCCGAGGACCTCGGCCCCTACCGCGACGAGCTGATCATCTCCACCAAGGCGGGATACCTCATGTGGCCCGGGCCGTACGGCGAGTGGGGATCACGCAAGTACCTGACCGCGAGCCTCGACCAGAGCCTGGAGCGCATGGGGCTGGAGTACGTCGACATCTTCTACTCCCACCGGCTCGATCCGGACACGCCGCTCGAAGAGACGCTGGGAGCGCTCGACACCGCCGTGCGGCAGGGCAAGG
>CAYOXR010000136.1:0-10258 GCA_964407955.1 uncultured bacterium
GACAACAACAGCTGGTGGGAGCACCTCGAGATGAGCGTGCCGCAACTGTTGAGCATGGGGCTGTCGGGATCGCCGCACGCCGGGGCGGACATCGGCGGCTTCCGCGAGAACGCATCCGCCGAGCTCTTCGCACGCTGGATCGAGCTGGGCGCCTTCTACCCGTTCATGCGCGACCATACCGAGCAGGGCACGCGCCCGCAGGAGCCGTGGGCGTTCGGGCCGGCCGTCGAGGCGGTGGCGCGCGCCGCACTCGAGCTTCGCTACCGGCTCCTGCCCTACCTCGTGTCGCTCGCCCACGAGGCCGCCTTCAGCGGGGCCCCGCTGATGCGGCCGCTCGGCTTCGAGTTTCCGGACGAGGCCGACAGCCTCGACGTCGAGGACGCCTTCATGCTGGGGCCGTGGTTGCTGGTGGCACCCGTGATCCGACCGCGTCAGCGCTGGCGCTCCGTGGTGCTGCCGCCGGGCCGTTGGCGCGACTTCTGGTCGGGGCTCCCGGTCGCCGTGGAGGCCGCGGCGCGGGCGCGGCCCGCCCTGCTGGAGGCGCCGCTTGGACGCCCGCCATTGCTGCTGCGCGAGGGCGCGCTGCTGCCGCTGGGCAACGTGCGTGCCAGCACGGCGGCGGCGCTCACCGAGCTGACCCTGATGGCGTCGCCTGCCGCCGACAGCCGCTTCGAGCTGGTCGAGGACGACGGTGAGTCCGTCGTCGACGTCGGCGGGCCGGCCCGTACGCAGTTGGCATTGAGCCTGCGCGGCAGCGAGCTGACGCTGAGCGTCGGGGCGCGGAGCGGCGCCTTCGCCCCCTCACCGCGCACGCTTGCGGTCGCGTTGAGGCTGGACGCGGCGCCGGCGGCGGTGACGCTCGACGGCACCGAGGTGCAGGCGGTTTGGGACGGCGAGCGCAGTGCGGCGACGCTGTCGTGGGACGACGACGGCGCCGCACACGAAGTGCGCGCGACACTGTGAGGGCCCGCCCGCGGTCGCCGGGCGACGCCGCTGGCGCGGAGACAAGCATCGCGCCGGCGCGGGGCCCGGCATGAGCAGGCCGTGAGGGCGTAGGCTGGAGACAGCGGGCGACCGCGCCCGCATCCGGGAGTGGTCATGCACCGACGCGCCCGCTTGGTCATCGCCTTCGCCCTGGTCACGCTCCTGGCGAGCGCATGCCTGCCGATTCCGCAGCTGCGCGGCCGGCTGGAGCTCGCCGCCCCGCACTACCGCATGGCACCCGAGGCGGTGCTGAGCGATTACTTCACGGTCCCCGGCGCGCACGAGCCTCACACGCCGGCACGCTACAACGACAGCTACGTGCTCCGGCTGCGCGCCAACGAGCCCGCCCGAGCGGTGCTGGTGCTCGTCCCCGGACTGTTCGGCGGCGCCGGCAGCCTCGAGATCCTCGGGCGCCAGCTCGTCGCCGCCACGCCGGGCTTGCAGGTGTGGCTGGTCGACCGCCGCTCCAATGCCCTGGAGGACCATCGCGGCTTCGCGCTGGCCCGCCGCAGCGGGGATCCGGACGTGGCGCTCCAGTATTACCTCGGCACGGCCGGGCATCCGCCGAGGTTCGAGCCACCCGACCCTGCCGGCATCCGTTTCATGGCCTACTGGGGCCTTGACGTCACGCTCGAGGACCTGTCCTCCGTCATCGATCGCGCGCACCAGACGGCGAGCACGGTCTACCTCGGCGGCCATTCGCTGGGGGCGAGCCTGGCGGCGCTCTACGCGGCCTTCATCCGCCCCGACGGACGCCCCGGCGACGCGACCATCGACGGCCTCATGCTGCTCGACGGTGCGCCCGGCCGCACCGGCGCGTTCGGCCTGGCCGACGCCGTTCACGGGCGCAGCCTGCTCGGCGTGACGCTGGTCCCGTCGCTGGCGAACCTGCTGGCCGGCAAGGCGGTCCCCTACCTGGGGCCGGGGCTGGTGCCGCAACGGATCGTGCGCTCGGGCGTCATCGCGATGCTGGCCCGCTTGCGTCCGCACGCGCTCGCGCCCGAGCGCCTCGTCGACTACCCCATCACCAACTTCGCCCTGGCCGGGGTCGACGCCGACGACACCTACTCCGAGTTGCCGACGTTCACCCCCCAGCTGGGCGAGGCCGTGCACGCCCGCACCTCGGGCTTCATCGTGCCGTTCCTGCTCGAAGGCCACTACGGCGCTCGCAGCCGCAGTGTGGTGGGGGTGGCGCCGGGCTACCGGGCCGTCACCTGGTCGCGCGGCGATCCCCCCGAGCCGACCGATCTGACGAGCTACATCGACAGCGTCACGGGCCGCTACACGGACCGGGCCGAGTGGTACTTCCCGGCACGTCTGCTCATCGACATCTCCGCTCTCTCCGTCGACCTCCGCCACACGCCCGGCTTCGAGCCGACCGCCGACGTGCACGTGCCGACGCTGGCGCTCGGTGCCGGCAGGGGGATGGTGCGCAACCTCGACGGCTTCTCGGCCTACAGCGACGCCCGGCTCGGCTCGCCGATCGCCGCCTACATCGTGCCGGGGCTGACCCACATCGACCTCGTCACGGCCACGCGGGCACCGGTCGTGACGTTGTTCGAGCGCTGGCTGGCGGCGCGCGCCGCGGCGCGCTGAGGCCCCTCAGGCGACGTCGCTCAGCGCCCGGCCGAGGCGCTCGCAGCCGTCGTCGATCTCCTTGGCGTCCACGTCGAGGTGCGGGGCGATACGGATGACGTTGTTGTACAGGCCGCCCTTGCCGATCAGCAGTCCGCGGTCGCGGGCGGCGCTCATCAGCGCGTCGGCACGAGCGCCGTCCGGCGCCCTGGAGCCGTCGGCAGCGACGATCTCGAGGCCCTGCATGAGGCCCATGCCACGCACCTCCCCGACGAAGGCGTGCGGCTCGGCCGCTTCCTCGAGCCGCGCGCGCAGGCGCAACCCCTGGCGCTCGGCGTTGGCGGGAAGGTCGTTCGCCTGGATGACCTCGATGGTCGCCAGCGCCGCCGCCATGCTCACCGGGTTGCCGCCGAAGGTGGAGAAGGTGGTGCCGGTCATGGCATCGGCCACCTCCGGCGTGGCCACCGTGCAGCCGATGGGAGCGCCGTTGGCCATGGCCTTGGCGAAGGTCATGATGTCCGGCTCGATGCCCCAGTGTGTGACCGCGCACATGGCGCCGCCGGTGCGGCCCCAGCCGGTCTGGACCTCATCGATGATCATCAGGCCGCCGGCCTCGCGCACCAGCGGCTCGACACGCCGCAGGTAGTCGCGAGGCAGCACCACGAAGCCGCCGACACCCTGGATGGGCTCGGCCATGAAGGCCGCGATGCGCCCGTCGGTCACCGTCTCGAGAGTCTCCTCCAGGTCCTGGACGCACAGCTCGACGAGCGCCTCCTCGTCGAGCCCGAGCGGTGCCCGGTAGGCGTAGGGGCTGCGCACGTGCCGCACCTCGCCATCGAAGGTGCCGCCGAGGCGCCAGTGGCCGTGCGCGGTCAGGCTCATCGCCTCCATGGTGCGCCCCGAGTAGGCGTGCCGCAGCGTCACGATGGTGCGGTTGCCGGTGGCCATGCGCGCCGCCGTGACGGCGGTCTCGTTGGCCTCGCTGCCGCTCGAGGTGAAGAAGCACTTCTGCAGGCGCCCGGGGGTGATGGCGGCCACCTTCTCGGCGAGGCGCACCATGAGCTCGTTGACGTACAGGCTGGAGTGATGCTGGATGCGACCGAGCTGCTCCGCCACGCGCTGGGTGACCTCGTCGTTGCAGTGACCGATCGCGACCGTGAGCACGCCGCCGAAGAAGTCCAGGTAGGCCTTGCCGTCGACGTCCCAGACGGTATGTCCCTTGGCGCGGTCGATGACCAGGGGGCGGTCGCCGTAGTAGGGGTGGACGGCGGGGAAGAGGTAGCGCTGCTGCCGCTCGAGCAGCGCCTCCGTCGTGGACTTCTCGTCGATCACGGCCCACCTCCGATCGCTTCCGCGGCGTCCGAGCCGTGAGCCTGTTCGACGCCGTCGAGCGCTTTCGGCCGCCAGTCTAGCACCACGCGCCCGGCGGCCGGCTGGTGCCGAGGGCGTCGCCCAGGCGTGTTCCCGAGCGGCAGCGGCGACCCAGCGAGGTCGTGGAGGCCGTAGACTGGAACGCATGCTGGATCTGAGATTCATTCGCGAGAACCCTGACGCGGTGCGTCGGGGGATCCGCGCCAAGCAGTTCGCCGAGGCGCTCGAGAGCCTGGAGCAGCTGCTGCTCACCGACGAGGAGCACCGGCTGTTGCGGCGCGACCTCGAGGCCAAGCAGGCGTTGCGAAATGCCAGCAGCAAACGCATCGGCGAGCTGAAGCGGCGGGGCGAGGATGCCGACGAGCTCATGCGCGAGATGGGCGCGGTGGCGGCGGACGTCAAGCGCCTCGAGGAGCACGGACGCAGCCTGGAAGCGCGACTGGGCGAGCTGCTCTTGGAGATCCCCAACCTCCCTCACGCCAGCGTGCCGTACGGCGAGAGCGAGCATGACAACGTGGTGGTGAAGGAGTGGGGCACGCAACCGACGTTCGGCTTCGAGCCCATGCCGCACTGGGAGCTGGGCGCGGCGCGGGGCTGGCTGGACATGGAGGCCGGCGTGAAGCTCACCGGCGCCGGCTTCCCCGTGTTCCGGGGTCGGGGCGCCAAGCTCGTGCGCGCCCTCGAGCGCTTCTTCCTCGACCGCCTCGAGGAGGCCGGCTTCAGCGAGGTGGTCGTGCCGCTGATGGTGAGCGCCGAGTCGGCCACGGCGACGGGCCAGCTGCCCGACAAGGAAGGGCAGATGTACCAGGTGCAGGACGGTAGTTACCTGATCCCCACCTCCGAGGTGTCGGTGACCAACCTGCACCGTGACGAGATCCTGGACAGCGCCGAGCTGCCGCTGAAGTACGCGGCGTTCTCGGCGTGCTTCCGCCGGGAGGCCGGCAGTTACGGCAAGGACGTGCGCGGCCTCAACCGCGTCCACCAGTTCGACAAGGTCGAGATGGTCGCCTTCACGTCGCCGGAGGCGAGCTACGACATGCTCGAGACGATGACGCTGACGGCGGAAGGGATGCTCGAGGCGCTGGGCTTGAGCTACCGGCGGCTGCTGATGTGCACCGGCGACATGGGCTTCACGCAGGCCAAGCAGTACGACCTGGAGGCGTGGAGCCCGGGGCAGCGGCGCTGGCTGGAGGTCTCCAGCATCAGCAACATGGAGACCTTCCAGGCCATGCGGCTGCGGACACGCACGCGGCCCGGCGGCGCGGCCGGTAAGGGGCGACCCGACGCCGTGCACACGTTGAACGGCAGCGCGCTGGCTTTCCCCCGAACGATCGCGGTGATCCTGGAGAGCTACCAGACCGGGGACGGCAGTGTCCGCGTTCCGGACGCGCTGGTACCGTATTTGGGGTGCGAGCTGCTGAGCTGATCCCGGTCCGGAGGGGGAGGCCGCTGCCTCGCGCCGGCGCGGCGCTCAGTCCTCCTCGACCGTCCGGGGCACGCGCACGAAGCCGTCCTCGGTGTCGTTCGCCAGCGCCAGCGTGCGTTCACGGGGTAACGACGGGGCCAGCGCGTCCTCGCGCCAGGCGCGCCCGGGAACCACCGGTCTGACCATCTCCTCGACGCCGTCGGTGTCCACCTCGGCAAGCTGATCGAAGTACGCGAGGATGTCGGCGACGTCGGCAGCGAGCGCGCCGGCCTCCTCCGGCTCGAGGTCCAGCCGGGTGAGTCGTTGCAGGTGGGCCATGTCGACCCGGCTGCCGTCAGCGCGCCCGCGGTCGCCGTCGTCCGATCTCATGCGGGCGATGCTAGCACGCCCCGCCGACGCCCTGTCGCGGCACACTGCCCGGAGGGGCCCGAACGCCTGCGAGCCACGCGCTGGAGCGCGACATCGAAGTGCCTGGCGTCGCGGCCGAGAGGGCAGAGAACGCGCCGGGCCGGATGTCTTCGGCCTCCCGGGAGCCGATCCCGCTCCGCGGCGGGGCCCGCAGGCGCGCCGTGGCTAGCGCGCGGCGCCTTCGGCCTCGCGCCGCATCAGCTGCCACAGCTCCCGAACGTCCTCCAGCTCGGTGGTCAGCGAGCCGATGGACACGCGGGCTATCCACGAGCCGTCGATCAGCGCCGGCGTGAGGAAGGCCCCACCAGACCCGTTGACCTTCGCGACCCAGCTGCGGTTGTGCGCGTTGGCCTCGTCGGCACTCATCCCAGGCGCGACGTGTCTCACGCAAACCGTTTGGAACTGCGGGGTCGTCACCAGCTCCCAGTCCGACGTGGCCGCGACCTGCTGTGCCAGCCACGCCGCGTTGTTCAGGTCGCGCCGCAACCTGGAGCGGATCCCTTCGACCCCCTCGGAGTACAGCAGGAACCACAGCTTCAGCGCACGGAAACGCCGCCCCAACGCGATCCCCCAGTCACGGTAGTTCGTGGCCCGTTCGTCCATGGCCGTTCGCAGGTAGCTGGGGTTGGTCGACATGACCCGCACCAGATGATCCCGATGGCGCGTGAAGAAGAGCGAGCAGTCGAACACGGCCCCGATCCACTTGTGGGCGTTGATGACGACGGAGTCGGCGGCCTCGATGCCATGTGCCAGCGGACGGCGCTCGGGCAGCATGAGCGCCGCGCCGGCCATGGCGGCGTCGACGTGGAGCCACAGGCCGTGGGCCCGGGCGAGCCCGGCGATGTCGTCCAGCGGGTCGATCGCCGTCGTGCCGGTCGTGCCGAACGTCGCCACGACCGCACACGGGACCCGTCCAGCGCGTTCGTCGTCACGGATGGCCGCTTCCAGCAGCTCGGCCCGCATCGCGAAGCGATCGTCGGTCTCGATCACGCGCACGTTCGAGTGACCGAACCCGGCGAGCAGGGCGGCCTTGAGGACCGAGCTGTGACTCTGCTCCGAGCAGTAGACGATCAACGGGTCGTTCCCGGCCTGGAGCCCACCGCCGTACTGGGCATACTCGGAGGTGCGCTCTCGCGCCGTGATGAGGGCGATCAGCGTCGATGTCGAGGCGGTGTCCTGGATGACTCCCGAGAAGGTCGCGGGCAGCCCGAACAGCTCACGCATCCAGTCCAGCGTGTGCTCCTCCAGCTCGGTGAGCGCCGGACTGGCTTCCCAGTTCAGGCCGAGCTGCCCCAGTCCCGAACTGACGAGGTCGCCGAGGACGCTGGAGAGTTCGGCATTGGCCGGGAAGTAACCGAAGAAGCGCGGGTGCTGCCACTTGAGCGTGCCTGTCTCGAGCAGGGAACCGAGCTCGGCAAACGCTCGGCGGAGGTCTTGCGGCTGCTGTGGCGGTGACGCCGGCAGGCGTGAGCGGATGTCTCCTGGTTGGACGCCGGCCACGACGGGGCGCTCGCGCTCGTGCGTTCGAAAGTCGGCGATCCAGTCGATGAGCTCGTGTCCGAACCGCCGAAACTCCTCGGGGGTCATGGGCACACACTATCAGTCGCGTTCGGCCGCGCGCGAGGCGCCTCCGGCCGGCGGGCTCAGCCGTCGCGCTCGCCGGCCTCGGGGCGTGCCTTGGGCTGACCCAGTGACGCCGTCAGCAGGGGCGTGTGCCGGGCGCCCTCGCGCCGCAGCTCGCTCTCGAACAGCACCACGTCGGCCACCGGCCAGGGGACGGCGGCCGGCTCGAAAGTGGCCAGGGCGGCGGCCATCTGGTCGCGGTCGATCCCCCGCCGGGTGTTGACGCGCGCCAGCGTGAGGTGCGGCACGAAGCGTTGGCGTCCGCTGTCGGCCGAATGTCCGGCCAGCGCTTCGACGAGCGTTCCCTGCAGGTCCGCGAGGCCGCCGTCGTCCTCGAGGCCGAGCCACAGCACGCTGGGCCGCCCGGGGTTGGGGAAGGCGCCGAGCGCGGCCGTTCGCGACGCAAACCGGCGCGTGGTGCTTGCCGCTGCCAGCGTCGCCCGGCGCACGGCGTGCACATCGGCCTCGGCGACCTGGCCCAGGAAGACGAGCGTGAGATGGGTCGAGGCGGCGTCGGCGTAGCGCGCCCGCGCGTGCGGCAGCGCTCGACGGAGGTGGCCCGCGGCCCGCTCGACCTCGGCTCGCACCGCGTCCGGCGGCGTCAGCGCCACGAACAGGCGCCGGCTCACGGGCGCTCCGCGGCCACCGCGCCGGGCGGACCCGGGGGGATGCGCTGGATGTCGTGCAGGTATGCGACCACGCCATCGGCCAGGGCCCTGGCGAGGACCGCCGGATGACGCAGCTCGGCGCGGTCCTTGCGGTTGCTCAGGTAGCCCATCTCCACGATCAGGGCGGCCGTGCCGCGGGACAGCGAGTGCCGGAACCGCCGAGCGTTGAACGCGTAGTACTCGAGCATGTCGAGCGACACGTTGCGGCCGTCGTTGCCGAGATCCGTCTCGGCGAGGACGGCGCGGTCGACGTCGAGCTTGAGAAGCGGATCGCGTGGGTTGCGCACCGGCAGGAAGATGGCGCTCTTGTACCCCTCGCGGGCAGGGTTCGGGCTGGCGTCGGCGTGGACCGCGAGGACGAGCGTCGCGCGGTAACCGGGTGGCACCGTCGCGCCCAGCACCTCGACCTCGAAGCCGTCGGCGCGGAGTCGTGCGGCGAGCGCGCGCACGATGGCCAGGTTGACGTCGACCTCCTCGAGCCCGCCCACCTCGGCGCCGGTGGCGGCCCTGAGCTTGGCGAGCTCGCGAGGCATGCGCTCCTCGCCGAGGTGTCCCACCTGGAGGCCGATCCGCACCGGCCCCTTGAAGACGTTGAGGGCCCCGCGAAGGCTCGGCACGACGGCGCCTCGCTTCACGCCCGCGACGTTCAGCGCGGCGGACCAGTTCAGCGCGAGCAGCATCGCGGCGGCCGCTACCACGCCGGCCGCCAGCCACAGGCGGCGCACCACGCGCCTGCGACGCGGGGACCCGGGCGCAAGCGCGGACGAACCTCGGCGCTGGCCGCCGAGACGCCCACGCTCTCCCACGTCGCGTCCCCGCACGGCTCCTACCGTACACGAGGCGCCCGGGCGCCGACGTGAAAGGGCACGGCCGCCACGTCAGGTCGGTCGCGGTCCGCCGGCGCCGCCGTTCAGGCGGGGCGCTCGCCCGTCAACCAGAACATCACGTGCTCGTCGACGTTCTCGAAATGATCGCCGAGCCTCTCCAAGTAGCGTGCCACGGCCAGCAGCTGCGTGGCGCGGCCGATCGTGCCGGGATCCTCGATCATGTACGTGAGGAGCTCGCGTTGGATCTGCTCGTAGAGGTCGTCGATCTCCTTGTCCATGGCGTGGGCCCGCCGCGCCGCGTCGACGTCGGCCTCGGCCACGGCCTTCATGGTGGTATCGATCATGCCTCCCAGCACCTCGAGGATGCGCGCCATGTCCAGGTACTTCTTGAGGGCGGGCTGCTCGGCGAGCGTGACCGCCGCTCGCGCCACGTGCTCGGCGTAGTCGCCGGCGCGCTCGATGTCGGCCAGGGACTGGTAGGCGGCGCCCAGGAAGCGCAGGTCGCTGGCGGCCGGTTGCCGCCGTGCGATGACGGTGAGGATGCGCAGCTCGAGGCTCGCCTGCATGGCGTCGATGCGCGCGTCGTTCTCGACGCAGCGCTCGGCGGCCGCGAGGTCGCCATCGATGAGCGCGCGGCGTGCCAGCTCACAGGCCTCGCGCACCTGGCTGAGCATGCGCACGAGCGAGGCGTTGACGTCCTGGAGATCCTGATCCAGCTGGGTCATGTCGGACGGGCGCATCATACCGTACAGGCTGCCAGTCTCTCGTCAGCGTTCCGTCAGCCGCGTGAAGCGGAGCGGCGAGGCGACGGCGGGTCCATGACGCCACGATGATGCGCTGTCCGTATGATTGATGCCATGGGAGGCGCGCATCCCGGGGAGGATCTGTCGTGAGCACCCCCACCGTGCTGGTGGTGGAGGACGACGAGACGGTCCGCGAGCTGGTGGCGTACCACCTGTCGAGCTCGGGCCTGCACGTGATCGAGGCCGAGGACGGAGAGGCGGGCTGGGCTCGGCTCGATGGCGTCGACGCGGTGGTGCTCGACTGGATGCTTCCGGGCGAGTCCGGCCTGCAGTGGTTGCAGCGCCTTCGCGCCGTGCACGCGCACGCGCTGCCGGTGTTGATGCTCACCGCCCGTGCCAGGGAGGTCGACCGTGTCGAGGGGCTCGAGCGCGGCGCCGACGACTACCTGGTGAAGCCCTTCAGCGCCGCAGAGCTGGTGGCGCGGGTGCGCGCGCTGCTCAGGCGGGCGCCGCCGCGCGGCCGTATCGAGGTGGGCCCGCTGGTGGTGGACGACACGAGCGCGCGGGTGACGCTGCACGGCAGCGAGGTGACGCTGACCCGACGCGAGTACGAGCTCCTGGTGTTCTTCGTCG
>CAYOXR010000137.1:0-7205 GCA_964407955.1 uncultured bacterium
GGGCTGACGACGCCCACGACGTGGTGAGGCTCATGCGCGCCATCTACGCCGAGCGGCGCTACTTCGTGGGTGACGGGCCGCCCTTCGTCCAGTCGCTGGCACGCCGCATCACCGGCGACGACCCCGCCTTCGCGCTCTACCTGGTGGCCGACGACCAGGCGAACGAGCGTCGCGGGCTGGCGGGCTGGCTGGAGCTGCACCGCATGCAGCCGCGGCGCCTGCAGCACGTTGCGGTGCTGACCCTCGCGGTCGCGCCGGACCGGCGCCGGCAGGGCGTCGGGCGGGAGCTGATGCGCCGCGGTTACGGCTGGGCGCGTGAGGTCGGGGTCCGCAAGCTCAGCCTCAACGTGCGTGCCTCCAATGCCGGGGCCATCGCGCTGTACCGCTCGGAGGGCTTCGAGGAGGAGGGGCGCGAGCGCGCCCAGGTCCGCACCGACGATGGTGAGTTCGAGGACAACGTGATCATGGCGCGCATGCTGTAACGCGCCGAACGCGGCCACCGGGCGTTGCAGGCCGCGTGTTCGAGCGTTGCCGGTAATGCCGCGTAATGCAAAAACGGGAACGCTGAGCGTGATTGAAGCGTCTGGGAAGGAATTAACTCCTGGAACGCTGCGTTAACGGCCTCACTCCTAGACTTCCGATAGTCCCTAGGTCGCGGAAGGGGGTGCTCGGCTGCATAGTTGGCGTGATCCGGAACGCGCGACTGCGATGGCGTTGGTAGGCCATGCCGGATGCGGACGCGCAGGGGTCCAGACTCATTCGTCGTTTCCTACACAGCAACCCGATATGCGTAATGAGGAGGGTGACTTTAGTGCGTAAGTTCATGTTGCTTCTGTTCGTTGCCGCCTTGGCGACCCTGGGAGCTGCCTTCGCGCAGCCTCCGACGCTCGTTCCGACGACGGGTGGCGGCGGGGTCCAGATGACAGACCCGAGCAGCGCCTTCGTGACGCAGTACGTCAACGTCCACATCCCGGTTGCATACGGGATCGCGATCGACGACGCGGCGAACCTCAACTTCGACCTCAGCCAGATCAGTGGCAAGACGCAGATCATCTGCGTGTCCGCACTCGCGACCACTGACCTGCCTCAGGAGACCGGCGGCGTGTGGCCGCTGGGCACCCACTACGTCAACGGCGAGACCTTCGGCAACATCAGCATCATCGGCGGCCCGCAGGTCACCAGCTATCCGCCGATCACCCAGAACGAGGATACCAGCGTCAACGTGGCTTCCAAGGCCGACTTCGTGTGCTACCGCAGCTTCATCCTCGAGAAGTTCGCGAACACGCCTGGCTGGGACGTGACGGTTACCCGCAATGACGAGCAGGTTGGCCTGAACAGCACGCCCATGTACATCCAGGACAACGTCTGCACCGACACGAGCCTGCCCACCGCCATGAACCCTCTGGGCAATGGCGACACGGTAAGCCTGTTCGGTCCGAATACGATCCTGGCCAGCTACGGGCAGGAGACGACAGGCGCGGCGGTCGCAGCCTACAACGACGCCAATCCGAACTCCACAGCATGTGGGGCCACGAGCTGGCTGAACGACCTGGTCGTGGTGGGCATCAAGGTGGACGGGAACCAGGCCGGCACCTTCACGTCCGACCTGACGTACACGATCCAGGCGCTGGCGGAGCCCACGCAGTTGGCAGGCTACAAGAAGTAAGTAGCAGGCAGGTGATCCAGCCGCTGGAACACTTGCCGTAAACGGATTCGGGGGCGGGTGGAATGCCCGCCCCCGCGCCTTTCAATCCAGATCGCCTTGAGAGGTACCATCTAACGTCATGAGAACTTCTGGAGGGAAGTCGCCCGTGTGGAAGAGCCTTCGCCGGTTGCTCGCGCTTGCGGTCGCGACCGTGCCCATCGGCTGGGGTACAGGCGTTGCCTTCGGCCAGAGCCTGAGCGCGTCGCCGCCGGTCGTTACGCTCGACGTCAACCCCGGTGACCAGGTCACACGCACCGTGGACCTGGCCAGCTCGGCGAAGAACGACTACCAGCTCAACGTCTATCTTTCGGACTGGTCGCTCAACCAGGACGGCGGTATCTACTACCAGAAGCCGGGCACGCTCCCCGCGAGTTCCTGTCCGTGGGTCACCTTCAGTCCTGCGACGGCCCTCATCAAGGCAGGAAAGACCGTTACGGCCCGCTATACCGTGCAGGTCCCCGCGAACGCCAAGCCGGGAACGCACTGGTGCGTCTTGTTCTTCGACGGCGCGCCGGCCAAGGCCCCGCCCCCTGGCGTGAACCTCGCCACCTTCCGGATCCGGGTCGGGGAGACGCTATATATCAACGTGGAGCCGCTCGACGAGAAGGGCGCGGTCGCCGGTATGTTCACGCAGCCGCCCACGAAGACGGGGGATCCATACATGCTCGTCGTGCAGTACGCCAATCCGGGCAACCAGGTGCAGTGGGTCCAGGGGAAGGTGGAACTGCGCAACGCACAAGGGGACGTGATCAGAACGGTGCCCGTGAAAGGCTTCGCGTCCTTGCCCGGGGCCCCGAGGAACATCAAGGTCGCGTTCTACGGCCCCCTTCCTGCAGGGACCTACGCTGCGCTGGCGGTCTTCGACTACGGCAACGCCGTCACGCAGGTGGCGGGACAGGCCACCTTCACCCTCAAGGAGCCACTGGCGGCGCCGGCATCCGGCGGCGCCAACAAGAAGTGAGTTCGACGATGGGAGGGGGACGCACATGCTAAACACACTTGCACGAGCGCGTAGGGTGGCGCCATGGGCACTTCTCGCGCTGGTTGCGACAGCCCTGCCGTTCGCTCGGGCTGCGGACTGCACGATCCCGGGCGCATCGACCCAGGTGGTGCTCTACCAGGACACGCACTTCACGGTGGTCGGAACGCCGGCGGCGGTCGTGACTGTCGACCTGTCCAAGGACTACCCGCCGCCGCCGTCGAAGAAGCCGCCCTACATCTACGGCACGAACTTCCACCCTGCCCTCGGGGTACAGCCCGATGCTCCACTGCTCGTCCGGGTGTGCCCGGTCGGCGTCACGGCCGGCGCGGTGTGGAACCTGGAGCTGTCGATGGACGACATGGTGGACCCGCTCACCAACCAGTCCATCTCGGCTCAGAAGGTCGCCTACTCCAGGAGGATGCTGAAGAACTGGACGACCCTGAGCAACGAGCCAACCATCGCCTACACCGGCGTAGGTGGCCTGCCCGTAACGCTCGCACTCTACTTCCAGGTTCAGCTGGACGGCTCCGAGCAGGCGGGTGGCTACCGAGGCGCCGTCCAGTTCGAAGTGCTCGCGGCGCAGTAGGGACCTCGAGCCTTTCATGCGTCATAAGCGGGAGGAGCAGCGGGGGTCGGAGCGGTCCGGCGGGACGCCACACCGGCTTCTGCCGGTCCTCGCCGTGGCTGCTCTGGCGCTTCTCCCGATGGCGCGGTCCCAGGCTCAGCCGGTGCTCGGCATCACGTCGTCCGCCTCGAAGCACGGGGCGCCCGGCGACTACGTGACCGTCCCGTTCACGGCTGTCGGGAACGGCAGCTTCCGCTTCGCGGTGAGTGTGCCGGTCGGCTGGGCGGCGCTCACACCCAGCTTCACGCAACAGGTCAGCGGCCCCACGGTCCTGCTCGTCACCGTTCGCGTAGGCGAGAACGCGGATCCGTCGCTGCCGTACCAGGTTACGGTCACGGCGTTCCAGGGCGACCAGCGCATCGCATCGGCGTCGAGACCGGTGAAGGTCGACAGGAAGGCGGGTGTATCGCTCCGAGCGCCCGAGCGCGTGCAATCGCTGCCGGGTGAGGCGCACAGCTTCGACGTTCTCGTCGAGAACGACGGCAACTTCCAGGACAGCTACGCCGTTACGGCCACGGGGACCGGCTTCGGCGCGACGATATCGCCACGGTCGGTGACGCTGGCGCCCGGTGCCAGCACCACCGTTCGGGTGAGCGTCGCGCCAACGGGCAGCGTATCGAACGGCTACACGCAGGCGATCCGCGTGAGCGCCGCATCGGCCTGGAACGGCAACGTCTCGGATACGCAGATCGTCTACGACGTGTACTTCAACCCGGCGCTCCCCAACCTCTTCGCGCTGTCGCACCTCCACGGGCCGCAGCTCGTGCTGGGCGTCGATACGGCGCTGTCGGGGACGCTGACACTCGGAGACCATCCGCTGCAAGGCAGCTTCAGCTACTCGGTGGCGCCGTCGTTGCAGGGGTCCCTGTCGGACTTCGTGAACGGTTCGTTTGCGATGTCGGCTTTGACCGGGACCCAGAGCCAGGTGGCGCCGAGCGTGCCCACGCTGAGCATTGGGTTCGCGGGCGACAGCTGGTCCGCCACAGCGGATCTCGGCCTGACCGGACTGCAGCTCCTGGGCACCGACAAGACGGGATTTTGGTCGCTCGATGGCGGCACCAGCTACCGCTGGAGCGATGGTGGCTTCGGAGTGCAGCTCACCGCCGATCGACAGTCCAGCACGTCCGATCTGACGCTGTCCGGAAGCCTGAGCCGTGCCCCCTTTCAAGGCGGCGCATACGGCAACGATTCCGTTTCGGAAACGTACACGCAGTCGCTCGGCCAAGGCTTGTCCGCCGAGGTCGGGGTCCATGTGCTCGGGCTGCTGCAGCCGGGGGGAGACTACCTGGTGTTGCCGCAGCTCACCGAGCAACTCACCTGGCAGAACCAGCACTTAAACGCCCTGGAGAGCTACTCGGGCCAGCCCACGCTGGGCCTCCACCAACTCACGCTGGCGGGCGGGATGCGCTCGCTGGCGCCGGTGGGCGTCAGGACCACGAACGTGCTGAACCTGTATCCGGGGGCGCTCTACACGGCAGATACGAAGGTCGGGCTCTTCGGTTCCGTGTCGTTGTCGCCCCGCTACATAGCGGGACAGCCGATCGCGAGCCTGTCCTTCTCTCTCCTCGGTGACGCGAACTTCGGCACGGCGACGACGGCCAAGCAGCAGTTCACCGTGAGTCCCACCATCAGCCTGGGCTACGACCTTCCGGGTTCGATCGTGTCGTACGTGTCGGTCGGCTATCAGCACATGGGTGGCCTCGGGCTGCCGGTGGCGTCGGACCTCTACCGGGCCAGCATCAGTGCCATCTACGGCAACTTCTCCGCCTATGCATACGGCTCCTACCAGGACTCCGTGGATGCGACCGGAGCGGTGGACGTGTGGAAGTCCGATCTAAAGCTCGGGTTCGATGGGTCGTACACGCCTTGGAAGGACACCAGCTTCGGGGTGAACTACGCCTACGTCGAGGGCTTCGTGCCGGCGCTGGGGGACATCGAGCCGGAGGACTCCGGCAACGTGTCCTGGAAGCAGCAATGGACCATCGGCTTGTCCACGACTCTCGAGTATGCGCTCGACCTGTACCCGCACGCTTCGCAGCTGTCCACCAACAGCTTGACGCTCACCGCGGACTACGCGCCGGCATCGTTGCCCAGCTTGCAGCTGAGCGCCAGTTACGGGATCCATAGCCCCTTCGGCATCTACAACGGCACGGGCCTGTCGCAGACGCTGACGTTCAACGTGGGGTACGCGCTCGCACTGCCGTTCGACACGCCCAGGTCCCTGGTGGAGGCCTTCGGGGGCAGGAAGACCGGGCTCGTCGAAGGGACGGCCTACCAGAGCGCGCCGGCAGGTGGCGCGATCAAGCCGCTCGCGGGGCTCGAGATCAAGCTCGGCAAGACGTCCATCACCACAGCGGCCGACGGTTCGTTCAGCGCTCGGGTCCCGGTGGGGTCGTATTCGATCGCGTTCGGGAAGGGCATGCCGGCGACGGTCGGTTACTTCGGGACGAAGACGGTGGACGTCAAGCGGAATGGAACCGTCAAGCTCGATCTGCGCTTCCAGCCGGTGGGCTCCATGAACGTGGTTCTCTTCGATGACGCCAATCACAACGGGGTGCAGGATTCGGGTGAGCAAGGCATCCCCTTCGGCGGCGTACGCTTGCAGGGGCCCATCGACCGCTCGGTGGTCGTGGGTGACGCAGGCAAGGCGACGGTCGCCGACCTGCCCGCCGGGCGCTACCACGTGTCTCCGGACCCCGGCCGGCTCCCCAAGGACTACGTTGCCACGGGCGCACCGGTGACGCTCGAGCTGGCGCCCGGTGCCCGAAATGTGAGCGTGGCCGTCGGTGCCGCACTGCCGGCACCTACCGTGGTCACGACCTTCCAGCAGGGCCAACTGTCGCTCTACGTGCAGACGTCGCCTCAGAGCGTCGTGGCCGGCGCCGAGCTGTCCTTCGACGTCAATACGGGCGGGAAGGCCGACAGCGTCACGGCGGAGATGCTCGGAAGTACCTTGTCACTCCAGAACAAGAACGGTGCCTGGACCGGGAAGATACGCGTGCCGCTGGACACGCCGATCGGCCCGCTGACGGCCACGGTCAGGGCGACCTCCGGCTCCAAGGCGGTGTCACAGAACGTCGTCGTGGCTGTCGTCGGGGGTTCCGCCTTCCAGGCGCCCATCTACTCGTTCCAGGTCGGCACCACGGATCAGCTCGCGGTGCAGACGCTGTTCCACGCACGGACGGTCGAGCTGAAGCTTTCGAACGGCACCGATCTGCAGCTCAAGTCCAGCGACGGCTACCACTGGAGCGCGGCTTGGACCGCGCCTAGCAAGCCCGACACCATCACCGTGACTGTCATCGGCGACGGACAGACCCTAGGGACGGTCCAGCTCTACGTGACGCCGCCGAAGCCGGCCACCAACGGCTAGGAGACTAGATAGAGGAGGGAGCATGCGCAGATTCGTCATTCCATTCGCTTTCTTGGGCCTCGTGTTCGCCCTCGCGGCCTGCAACAGCGCTCTGAACGGGGACAGTCCGGGTCTGAAGCCATTGAACGGGCCAAAGGGCTACCTCTGGGTTCAGAAGACCGCCGTTCCCAGCAACCCGTCGGGGAGCTGGAACCTCACGAAGACCGCGACCGATGCCCAGGGCAACCCGGTGACCAACGTCACCGTGACGCCCGGGGCGAGTACGACACTGCACTACCAGGTGCAGGCGACCTTCCCGCCGAGCGGCGGCAGCTACAGCGTGTCGGGCGTCGTCACAGTCCAGGATCAGCTGCCGCCTTCGACATCCCTCGCAATGCCAGTCGACACGCTGCCCGTCAACGGCAGTACCGATACCATCCCGCTGACATGCACGGATCCGAGCGGCGCGGCGATCACGAGCTGGCCGTACCAGCTCACCTACAACCAGAAGATCACCTGCCAATACGACTACACCTTCTCCAGC
>CAYOXR010000138.1:0-1951 GCA_964407955.1 uncultured bacterium
ACCTGGAGCCGGTTCGGACGCCGGCACAGCTCTTCCGCGCCATGGCGGCCAGCCTCGGGATGGCCGTTTCGGGAGGCGAGGGTGCCGAGCGCCTGCAGCGGCAACTCGTCGAACGCCTGCGCACCTCCCCGGCGTGGATCGTGTTGGACGGCTTCGAGCACCTGAGCGACGGCGGCTGCCCGGGGGCGCTGGCGCGCGTCGCCGCGGCCGCCGCGGAGTCGCGCGTGCTCGTCACCTCGCAGGCCGCTCTGCAGGTGGCCGACGAGCGCGTGTTCCGGCTGGCCGGCCTGGCGGTCCGGGAGGGCGGCGAGGTCGACGAAGGGCTCGCTCCGAGTGCGGCCGAATGCCTGTTCGAGATCCACGCCCGGCGCGCGGCCCCGGACTTCCAGGCGGCACGCCAGCAGCAGGCCGTGCGGCGCTGTTGCGAGCTGCTCGAAGGCCTTCCGCTCGGCATCGAGCTGGCTGCGGCCTGGGCAGCGACGCTGCCGGTCAGCGAGATCAACGAGCAGATCCGTAGCGACCCCGGCTTCCTGTCCGGCCACGGGCCCGCAGGCGACGGCGGCCGCCGGGGGCTGCGCACGGTGTTCGAGCGCTCCTGGCTACGACTCGGCCCCGAGGAGCAGCACGCCTTCGCGTCCCTGGCGGTGTTCGAGGGGGGCTTCGCGCTGCCGGCCGCCACCTTCGTCGCAGGCGTCGATGCCGCCGTGCTCCGGCAGCTGGTGCGCAGCTCGCTCGTCGCCTTCGACCCAGGTGCGGGGCGCTACCGCGTGCACGACCTGGTCCGGGCCTTCGCCGGCGAGCGCTTGGAGGGGCTGGGGTCGGCCGAGGCCGTCCGCGCTCGCCACGCCGCCCACTACTGCGCCTGGATGGGTGCTCGCGCGCGGGACCTGGAGGGTGCCGAGCAGCGAGCCGCGACGGACATGATCGAGCGGGAGCTGGCGAACGTCCGCTCCGCCTTCCTGCACGCCGCGGCCGCCGGTGCCGGGTCCCTGTTGGCACCGGCGGCCCCGGCGCTGGGACGCTACTACCAGCGGCGCGGACCGTTCGCCGAGGGCGCGGACGTCTTCGCTCACGCCGCCTCCCTGCTCGAGGGGACCGGCGACGCATCGTGCGCTCTCGTCGCGACCCTGCACGCCTACCGCGCCGGCCTGCTCAGGCTCAAGGGCGACGTTGCCGCCGCCCGCGAGGCCGTGGCTCTGGGCCGCACATGCCTGTCGTCGAGCCGTCAACCCAGCGACGCGGCGGTGCTGCGGGCGCGCGCACGGCTGCAGCGCCAGACCGGCATGCTGGCCCTCGGCAGCGACAACCTGGGCGCAGCGCAGGCGCTCGAGCAGGCGGCAAGCGACTTCCGCGTCGCCGGGCTGGCATGGGAGGAGGCGCGCTCGCTCGGCGGCCGCGCGCACGCCCTGCTGCGTCAAGGCCGCGACGACGAGGCCACACGCGCCCTGGAGGAAGCGCTCGACGCTGCGACCGGACTGCGCGACGCCGCCGGCACGGCCGACCTGCTGGCCACCGCCGCCTGGGCGGCGGCGCTTCACGGCCGGTTCGACGACGCCGAGAGCTTCCTCCGAACCAGCGAGCGTGCCTTCGAGACCGCCGGCGACCTGGCGGGAACGGCCGCCGGGCTCGGCCGGCTGGGCATGACGGCGGTCTGGCTGGGCGAGTTCGAGCCCGCCAAGGCGCTGTTCGAGAAGAGCCTGGCCGCCCACGGGACGATCGGCGAGTGGTGGTCGCTGGCGGACGCCCACGTCGCGGTCGGCCTGGGGCACCTGCACCTCGGCGCCTACCGCGAAGCCGATCACGAGGCGCGCACGGGCCTGGGCCTGGCGCGCAGGCTGGCCAACCCTGTCGCCGAGGCGCACAGCCAGTGGCTTCTCGGCGCCACCGCGCTCACCCGCGACGAGCACGGCATCGCCGCGGCGCGCTTCCGCAGCAGCGTGGGCTTGTGCCG
>CAYOXR010000139.1:0-10533 GCA_964407955.1 uncultured bacterium
CACCATCACCAGCCTGAAGAAGGCGGCCATCGGCTTCAGCGCGTGGTTCCAGGACTATCCGGACCCGTCGGACTTTCTCGACGTGCTGTTCAACTCCGCCAACGTCAAGCAGGGCTCGTTCAACCTGTCCGAGTACCAGAACCCTGCCGTGGACAAGCTCATGAACGATGCCCAGGGACTGCCCATCGACCAGGCGCTGCCCATGTATCAGCAGGCGCAGAAGCTCATCCTGGCCGACTACCCCTGGGTGCCGCTGTACTTCCCGGTGGAGTACAAGTGGGCCAACCCGGCCATCACGAACTTCACGATCGACCCGGTGTGGACGTTCGTGTACGCCAACTGGGGCAAGAAGTAGACGATCGACGCGAGCCACTGGCTCGCAGACGCGGCGCCCGGCGACCATGCGGGGCGCCGCTTCTTGCGGGCCCCGCGGTCGAGCGGCCAGCGGTGCGTGTCCGCCGGCGTGAACGCCGGCTTGACCGCTCCGGCCCATAGGGTCTAGGCTTGACTCCCCCTCGCGGGACGAAGCTGCGTGCCTTACGTGGCGCGAGGTTCCCGGGCCGGGACGCTCCCGGCGTGCCGTGCTCGTCGCCACGGCGGACGCCGCCGGAGGCCGCTACGATGCTGCCCATACAGGTGAACCAGCGTCCACAGCGTGACGCCTCGGGAGGCGCGGGAGGCGTGTCGCCGCGTCGGCGGCCGACCGGGCTGCGGCCCGCGCCGCGCCAGCTCGCGCGGCTCGCGCTGGCAGCCGTTGCTTTGGCTGCGCTCGGCGTGCCGGGCCGGGTGCAGGCGCAGAGCCAGGACGCGCCCGACTTCACCATCGTCGCCTACCAGGGGCAGGCAGCCCTTGGCGGCGACAGCGTGTCGTTCGATTCCCTGCTCGGCAACGGCAGGCCGGTAGTGCTCAACTTCTGGGCCGGCCTGTGTCCGCCCTGTCGGACCGAGATGCCCGGCCTCCAGAAGCTCCACGCGCGATTCGGGGATAAGGTGCTGTTCGTCGGCGTCGACCTCGGCGACTACCTCGGTCTCGGCTCCCACACCGACGCCCGGAGTCTGCTACAGGACGACCACATCAGCTATCCGGCGGGCTACGCGGCCAGCCGCGCGCCCATCGACCGCTACAGCATCCTGGCCATGCCCACCACCGTCGTGTTCGACGCCGAAGGCGCGCGCGTCGCCGAGCATGTCGGCTACTACCCGGCAGACCAGCTCGGCAGGCTCCTCACCGGCCTGCTCGACCATAGGGCGAGCGCGACGCCGTAATCGGCCCGTCGGAGGGCTGACGGGCCCCTCTTCCGCGAACGTTCACGGACCGTTCCGCCGGCTTCCTTGCGGCCGGTAGGAGACTGCCCCCGGGGAGAGGGAGGCGCTCATGCAAGGCAATTGCTCTGCGAACGCTCGACCCACACGCACGGCCGGCTTCCAGCTGCGTGCCTTCGTCTCGCTGCTGCTGATCGCATCGGGGGTTCTGGTCATCGGCTCGGCCGTGGTGGTGCTGCTCGCGCCGTCCGGGCGGGCGGCCGTGCTGAGCGGCTGGTCGGCCCTCGGTGTCGGACGGCAAGGCCGGGTGGCGATCCACGACATCTTCGGCTTGCTGTGGGTCCCGTTGCTCGGCGTGCACGTGGTGCTGAACCGCAGGCCGATCCTGTGCTACCTCAAGGACCGAGCCCGCCAGAGCTATGCCCTGCGGAAGGAGACTGTGGCCGCCCTCGCAGTGACCGCGGTGCTCGTCATGCTCACGCTGTCGCGGGTTCCGCCGCTGGCGACGCTGATCGCGCTGGGCCACCAGGGCCCGGCGCGGTAGCAAGGCGTCGAACCAGGTGATGTCCGCGTAGGCGAGCTTGTCCTCGCCGCCTGCCGCGCCGCTGCCGTTCCCGCCCATCCACACGATCTGGACATCGCCGGTGGCGCCGGGGCCGGGTCCCAGGCCCATCGCGTCTAGCGGCTGTGCCTCGGGCGACAGGACGTCCCCGCACGACGTCAGAAGCAGCATCAGCAGGAGCGCCAGCAGCGCTCCGGCTGCGGTGAACCGATCAAGCATCGTTCCCTCCCCCCGCCGTTCGTCGGCCCCGCCCCGGTTCAGGCGAAGCGGGGCAGACGGGTTGGACGCCCAGGCGGTACGCGCGGCCTCCCGGCTGGCGCGGCGCCCGCATGGGAGGCCCGGCCGCACCGGCAAACCCCTCGGAACACGCCGCGCTGTTCGGAGCGCGCATCATCGCCTTCGCTTCCTGCGGGCTCTGGGAACGCGGGTGTGTCGTGCGCTCCCAGAGCCGGCACTGTCGTGGACCTGCGCCTACGGAGCCGCGTTGTCGTGTATGAACACGATCACCTGCAGGGCGTCGTTGGCGGCCGCGGCAAACCCTCGGGCGTTGGTGGCGCCCACCGTGACCTGGTTGAACATGCCCGGCCACAGCCACAGGTCGACGAGCTGCTCCTGGTAGGTGCCAGGGCTGCTCTCGACCCGGATGTTCGCGGTCACGCCGCTGTAGCGGGCCTGCCGATCGTAGCCGTAGCCCACGTAGTGCGCGTAGTCCTCCGAACCCCCGGCCGTGACGTTGAGGCCGAGGAACTCGTTGATGTAGACGACCTCGTCCAGGTTGATGAGCCCGGACTTCTCGGCGCCGTCGGCGAACAGCGCGGCTGCGACGTCCAGCCACGTGGCCGGTCGGAAGTCTTCCTCGCCGAAGCCGTTCAAGTCGTTGGGCAAGGAGATGACGGTTATGCCGTTCTGCTTCAGGTCGCCGTTGCCATTCTTCATGAGCTCCAGGTAGAGCGCCACGTTCTCGAGCGGTGAATCGACGGTCTTCTCCTCACCCGCGATGATCGCGGTGAGTCGGCCGGCCGGATCGACGCTGATCCCGCCGTCGGCCAGACCACTGAGAAGGGTCGTCAGGGCTGCATCGTAGGCCTTGTCGAGCACCTTGGACGGCGAGCGGACGAGGTTCAGGCGGCCGAAATCCACCTCCATCAGGAACGGCAGGTCCGCATCCGTGGGCTCACACTTGGCTTCCGGTCCGTCGGTGGACACGACCAGATGGATCAGGTCCGTCAGCGGGTCGGGGTCGGCCGGATCCGTGGCCCAGCTTGCCACCGGCTGGACGCACTGGTAGTCGCTGCCGTCGGGACCCATGACGGTCTCCGTGATCGGAGCACCGTCAGCGTCCCGGTACAGGATCCAGAGGTCGCCGTATACGTCGCCACTGCCGCGGCCGGCGTTGCTCCCACCGCCCTGGCCGCCGCCACCGCCACCCTTGTGGCCGCCCGAGCCGCCCCCACCGGGCTCGCCGTACCGTTGCGCGTCGAGCCGAGCTCCCTCGGGAGCGGCCGGGAACGGCCCTGTCTGAAAGTCGAGCCGCATGCGGGACGCCTCGCCGAGCTGGATGTGCGCCGTCACGCGTTCGCCCGCGCGCGACGCGACGGAGTCCGTGTACGTGGACGGCACGGGCCAGGTGCGGGCCGGGCCGGTCAGCCTTCGAGGCGAGCGCGTCGCCGGTGTCGCGCCAGGCGAGGCTCCTCAGCCGGGTTCCGAATCGGCGTCCGTCGACGACGCCGGCAGCCGCACCTCGAAGCAGGTGCGCCCCGGGACCGACTCGACCTCGACCGTGGCCCCGTGCGCCTGGACGATGCGGTGCACGATGTCCAGGCCCAGACCGGTGCCTTCACCCACGTCCTTGGTGCTGAAGAACGGCTCGAAGATCCGCGTCTTCGCCTCGACCGGGATGCCGGGACCGTCGTCGATGACCTGCACAACGACCTCGGCGCCGTTGGACGAGGTCCTGACGACGATCTCGCCGCCTTCGGCTACGGCGTCGACGGCGTTGTCGACCAGGTTGGTCCACACCTGGTTCAGCTGACCGGGGTTGGCGGTCACCCGGGCAAGGTCCGGAGTGAGCTCCAGCCTCAACGCGACATTCTTCTCGCGGAGCTTGTGCGCGAGCATGGCGAGCGTCGAGCGGATCCCGTCGTGGACGTCCACCTCGTTCATGGTCGGGGCCCGGTCCATGTTCGAGTAGGACTTGACGGCCGCGATCAGCTCGACGATGCGGCGGGCCGCCTCGGCGATGTCGTCCACCAGCCGGTGCGACGCCAGGTCGGCCGCCAGCCACTGCACGGCGGT
The DNA here is from genome assembly GCA_964407955.1 of uncultured bacterium. GTDB lineage: Bacteria > Deinococcota > Deinococci > Deinococcales > Trueperaceae > JASBRS01. The sequence continues at coordinate 4,121 of CAYOXR010000139.1, forward strand.
TTCGAACGCGCTCCGTGGCAGTCCGTGCGTGGCAGCCTCGAGCTCCGCGGCCGAAACACCGGCGGACACGAGCGTCTCCGCCGCCAGCCACGCGTCCGGCAGGCCGTGAGCCTCGAGCCAGCCGGACAGCGCTTCCTCGGCGTCGGTGCGCTCGAGCGCGTCCGAGCCGGGGACCGCGTGGTGGTCCGCCCTGCTGGCTGCGCTCAGCTCCCGGAGCGGCTCCAGTGCAGCCGGTGCGCCGCCGCGCTCGAGCCCCGCGCGGGCGATCGCGCTGAGGTCGTCCAGGCGTTGCGACAACGCCTCGACCCGGCGCTGGATGGCGGCCGCGGGGTTGTTTAGCTCGTGGGCGAGGCCCGCGGAGAGCCGTCCCAGGCCGATGAGCTTCTCGCGCTGCTCACCGAAGCGCGTGAACTCGCGCGAGCGGTCGACCATGATCGCCGCGAGCCGCGATTGCAGTACCGGGATGCGCCGCAGCATCTCGGGGAACAGCTCCGTCGAAAAGCACGCGACGCGGGCGCGGATGGTGGCCCGGCCCGTCACCGGGCTGTGCGTCAGCCGGGACAGTGGCAGCATGCCGGTGATCTTGCCGGCCGGCCGCACGATGACCGCACCGTCCGCCGCTCCCTTCTCGCCGCGGGCACGGATCTCGCCCTCGAGCACGGCGTACATCACGTTGGTCGGATCACCTTCGTGGAACAGCACCTCACCGGGCTCCACCGTGACGATGCGGGCGTGGTCGGCGAGCCAGCGGATCTGCTCGTCGTCGAGGTCGGCGAACGCCTCGACGACCCGGAGGTCCTGTGCCTGGCTCACAGCGCCGCCAGGTACGCGTGTACCGACGAAACCACGACGGAGCCCTCGCCGACCCCCGAGGCGACCCGCTTGATGGAGCCGCTGCGGACGTCGCCCGCCGCGAAGACCCCCGGCACGCTGGTCTCGAGCGGGTAGGGCTCGCGCTCGAGCGGCCAGTGGCGGAGCTCCCCCGACTCGCCCTTGAGGTCGCCTCCCGTGAGGATGAAGCCCTTCTCGTCACGGCGGAGAAGCCCGCCCAGCCATTCGGTGTGAGGTTGCGCCCCGATGAACACGAACACGCCGGCCGCGTCGACCGTCTCGGTCGTCCCCGCCCGGTCGTCGGCGAGGACCAGGCATTCGAGCTGCTTCTCGCCGTTGGCCGCGACGACGCGGGTGCGCGGGCGGACCGTGATGTTCGGGGTGTCCGCGATCTGGTCGATGAGGTACTGCGACATCGATGCCGCCAGGCCGTCGCTGCGGACCACGATGCTCACCTGGCGCGCGAAGCGTGCGAAGAACAGCGCGGCCTGCCCCGCCGAGTTGCCACCCCCGACGATGTAGGCATCGCGACCCTCGATGCTGGCGGCCTCGGTGGCCGCCGCACCGTAGTACACGCCTGCGCCCGTGAGCTCGAGCATGCCGGGGGCGTCCAGGCGGCGGTACGACACGCCCGTCGCCACCAGCAGGACATGGCAGAGAACCGCGCTGCCGTCGGAGAGAAGGAGCTTCCGGTAGGGACCGTCCACCTCCACGGCGGTCGCTTCCTGGGGGCAGAGCACGTCGACCCCGAAGCGGCGCACCTGCGTGGCGGCCCGCCGCGACAGGTCGGCGCCGGAGATGCCATTGGGAAAGCCCAGGTAGTTCTCGATCCTCGAGCTCTCGCCCGCCTGCCCTCCCGGCGCCTCTCGCTCGACCAGCAGCGTGCGGAGCCCCTCGCTGGCGCCGTACACCGCGGCCGCCAGGCCGGCGGGCCCGGCGCCGACGATGGCGAGGTCGTAGAACTGCGCGTCCGCGCGCGTCTTGAGTCCGAGCTTGGCAGCGACGTCGCGCGGCGCGGCCTGGGGCATGGTCGAGCCGTCCGAGAACACCACGGCGGGGAGCTGGGCATCGGTCAGGCCGGCCTCGTCGAGCAGCTTTCTGGCTCGGAGCCCCTTCTCCAGGTCGAGGAACTGGTAAGGGACCTCGTTGCGCGTCAGGAACGCCTTGAGCGTGTGGGCGTCGCGGGTCCAGCGGTAGGCGATCAGGCGAAGCCCGTCGAAACCCGGCCTGTAGTGCGCCTTCCAGTCGTCGATGAAGTCGTCCAGGACCGGGTAGAGCTTCGCCTCGGGCGGGTGCCATGGCTTGAGGAGGTAGTAGTCCACGCGCGCGTGGTTGATGGCCTGGATGGCCGCGTCCGTGTCCGCATAGGCGGTCAGGAGGATGCGCTTTGCGCTGGGGTCGATTTCGCCTGCCCGGGCGAGGAAGGTGGTGCCATCCAGGTGCGGCATGCGTTGATCTGCGAGGAACAGCGCGATCGGGTCATTGCGCAGCCTCAGCTTCCTGGCCAGGTCCAGCGCTACTGCGCCGGAATCGGCCTGCAGGACGCGGTACTTCGCACCATATCGCTGCTTGAGATCGCTGGAAAGGGCCGCCAGCACCTGCGGGTCGTCGTCCACCACCAGTATGGTCGGCTTCGCCATGGCGCTCCTCCGAGGTCCCCAGTTTTCAGCGTTGCCGGGTATCGTACCACGCTGCCGCCCCGCCCCTTGACATCGATGCTTGTGCGCGGACGGCCGCCTGCGCCGCGGTGGGTCCGGGAAGGGCCGCGGCGGACCGCGCCGACGCGTGCGGTCTCGCGGGTGGTGCATGATGGGCACGCTGACGCGTGGCCGATCTGCGGTGGTGTCCCGGCGGCCCGACATCAGGAAGGGAATGAGCAGTATGGACGTCTTGGAATGGCTGCTGGACTCGGACCCGGCGATCCGCTGGCAGGTGTTGCGCGACCTGGCGGACGAACCGGAGGAGGTCTTCGAACGCGAGCGGTCTCGCGTTGCGGCGGTGGGCCTGGGCGCCGAGCTCCTGGCGCTGCAGCAGCCGGCCGGCGGCTGGGGCGTCCCCAGCCCCACGACCTACCACGAGACTCCCGACGGCTCGGCCACCCACGTTCTGGCGCTGCTGCTCGACTTCGGGCTGGACCCCGCGAGCGAGCCGGCGCGCACGGCGCTAGGGCGCGTGCGCGATCGCGTCACCCACTACCATGACGGCCAGCGGTACTTCGACGGCGAAGTCGAGCCATGCATCAATGGCAGGGTCGTGGCTGCGGGGGCCTACTTCGGGCAGCCGTGCGACGGCGTGGTCGAACGGCTGCTGGGCGAGCAGCTCGAGGACGGCGGCTGGAACTGTGAGGCCCCGCCCAGCACGCGGTCCTCCTTCCACAGCACCATCTGCGTGCTCGAGGGGCTTCTGCAGTACGAACGGGCGAATGGGCCAGTTCCCGGCGTGAGCGAGGCGCGTCTGCGGGGTCAGGCGTACCTGCTGGAGCGGGGCATGCTCCGTTCCAGGTCGACGGGTGCGGTGATCGACTCCGAGTGGCTGAGGTTCGCATACCCGTGCGGCTACCACTACGACGTGCTGCGCGGACTGGATTACCTCTGGAGAGCGGGCGCCTCACCGGACGACCGCGTGGCGGAGGCGGTCGAGCTGGTGCGCCGCAACCGCGGCGACGATGGCCGCTGGCCGTTGCAGGTCAGTCACGCCGACTGTTTCCCCCGGGACCTGGGCGAGGCGCCCGGAGCGCCCAGCCGCTGGGTCACCCTGAGGGCGCTGCGGGTGCTGCGCTGGGCCGAGTGAAGCGCGTGAGCCACGACGGCTGATCGATCTCGATAGCCCGGGTGCCTGGCGCACTGGCGAGGCCGCGCGGCCGCGGAGCGTCAGGCGGTTGCGCCTTCGAGCTCGTCGATCAGCGAAGCGACGTGGCCCACGGCGCGCTGAAGGGTGTCCGGCGCGGTCATGTCGATGCCGGCGCGGGCGAACAGGTCGAGCGGACTCGCCGAGCCTCCCGCCTCCAGAAAGCCCAGCCACCGTCGTGCGGCCGGCTCGCCCTCCCGGACGACGTCGCCGAACATCGCGATCGCCGCGGCCAGCCCTGCGGCGTAGGTGTACGGGTACATCCCCATGTAGTAGTGCGCCTCTTGCATCCAGATCGTGCTATCCTCCTCGACCAGCTCCACGGCGTCGCCCCAGAACGCGCTCAGGACGGCCATCTCTTCGGCATCCAGGACGTCCGCGGTGAGGGGCTCGCCGGCCTCGGCCAGGGCGTAGATGCGCCGCTGCAGCAGCGCCTTGTGCAGGTGCACCACGAAGTTGCGGTTGAACGTCGCCAGCTGCGTCTTGACGACGTGGCGCCGGAAGGCGGCATCGTCCGAATCCCGCAGCAGACGGTGCGCCAGGAGCAGCTCGTTGAAGGTGGAGGGGGCCTCGATGGCGAACAGCCCGGGCCGGCTGCGGCTCAGGGGGTTGTGCTCCATGGCCAGCTGGCCCTGCACGGCGTGGCCGAGCTCGTGTGCGAGGACGAAGGCGCCGCGCAGGCTCCCTGTCCAGGTGACGAAGACGTACGGGTGCACGCCGTGGACCGAGCTGCAGAAGGCACCGCCGCGGCGCTCGGCGTTGTCGGCGCGGTCGATCCAGCGTTCGGCGAAGGCCCGCTCCAGCACGCCGCGGTATGCGTCACCCATGGGCGCGGCCGACTCCAGGATCAGCTCGCGCGCCTCGTCGAACGAGAGCGAACCGTCGGCCCCCGGCCAGCTCGCGTCGATGTCTGCGACACGCGCGCGGTCCAGGCCGAGCACGCGCGCCTGGATGCGGGCGTAGCGGCGCATGTGTGGCGTGATGCCCTGGCCGATCGTGCCCAGGACCGCGTCGAACGCCTCACGTGGGACCTCCTGATCGAAGAGGCCCATGTCGATCGCAGAGGGGAAGCCCCGCAGCTGCGCCTCGACGACGCTGTTGCGCACGAAGGTCGCCAGGCTGCTCGCCAACGTGTGCCGGTGCGGCTGGAAGCCGCGGGCCACCGAGCGGTACGCCTCGCGCCGCAGCCGCGTGTCAGGCGACGGCGAGAAGCGGAACATCTGGCGGCCCAGGGTCACGGCGTGCGTCTGTCCCGCCGCGTCCGTGGCGGCCTCGAAGCGCAGGTCACCGCCGGTCGCGCGCTGGTAGATGGTGTGGGGCGCCTCGAAGGCCTCGCTGAACGCGGCCAGCGCGCGCTCGGTCTCCGGCTCGAGGCGGTACGGCTTGTCGCGAAGCATCCGCCCCAGGAGCCGCCGGAACGGCTCCAGACGGGGCTCGGCCGCCAGCATGTCGTCGATGGGCCCGGTGCCCAACGCCAGCAGCTCGTCGACCACGAAGGTGGTCTCGCGCTCGACCTCGCTGGCGAGCTGGAGCGCGCGCGCTGCGTCGGCCTGCAGCGCCGTGTCGGTCTGCTCGACGGCGACAGCGAGCGTGGCGAACGCCGTCACCTGCCGCAGCCGGCGAACGAGGTCCTCGTAGGCGCTCAGTACCGCGAGAAGCGTCGCTGCGCTCTTACCGACGCGTCCGCGGTAGCTCGCGACCGACGGGATGTCGGTGCGGACGCTGTCGAGCGCGCGGAGCCAGGCGTCGCGGTCGGGGAAGAGGTCGGAAAGGTCCCAGGTTTCCTCGGCAGGGACCTCGCTGCGGGAAGGCTGATCGGTCATGACGCACGATAGCCCGCCACCGTCCCCTCGCCCGCGGGAACGCCTGCCAACAATGAGCCGCCCGGTACCGCTGCCCATAGCCGGTCGGGCGAGCGGTACCGGGCCTCGGCCCGTGACGCTGTCCGCTATGCCTCCGATGCGGGACAGGTCACAGGTACATCCCAGCAGCTCCTACTGCTGCAGGACGTTGTTGATCGTCTGCTGTGCCGTGTTCAGCGCGTCCTGCACGGATTGGGCGCCGGACAGCGCGGACTGGATCGCCGTCCACACCGCCTGGGAGACCTTCGGGTACTTCACGCCCAACCCGAGCGTGCGTGGGTGCGCGTTCACGGTCTGGTTGATGTACACCTCCCACTCGGGGCCGGCCTGCTGCAGGTACTGCTGCGCCACGTCGGGCCTGGCCGGCAGATAGCCGAACAGCTTCGCGAGCTTCAGCTCCATCTCGGGCGTCTGCATGCCCTGGATGTACTCGAAAGCCAGCTGCTGCGCCTGAGTGCCGCCGCTGTTGCTGACCATCCAGTCCTCGCCACCCAACGGCACGATCACGTGCTGGCTAGGGTCGCGGACCGGGACCGGGACGATCCCGAACTGCTTGCCGTAGTACATGCCGTTCTGGTTGAGCGTCGGGAAGTTCCAAGGGCCGTTGACCATCATGGCGGCCTTGCCGGCGATGAACTGGCTCGACGCAGCGGGGGTCTGGCTCCAGTTCAGGCAGGACTTGGACGCCGAGCCGTCGTCGATGAGCTTCTTCCACAGGTTCAGCGCCTGCACGCCTGGTGCATCCGCGATGTTGTCGAAGTTGAAGTGGCCCCCGTTGCTCCAGAAGAACGGTTCCCACTGCCAGGTGGTGTCTTCGGCGGCCTCACAGGTCAAGGCGATCCCGTAGTGGTCCGGGGTCGTGAGGGCCTTGGC
>CAYOXR010000140.1:0-4768 GCA_964407955.1 uncultured bacterium
ATCCGCGGCGCCTCGCTGTCCGAGGGCGGCAAGCCGATCATCGCGCTGCCCTCCACCACGTCGGCGGGCGAGAGCCGCATCGTGCCGTTCCTGAAGCCGGGCGCCGGCGTGGTCACCACCCGCGCACACGTCCACTACGTCATCACCGAGTACGGCACCGCCAACCTCTACGGCAAGACCCTGCGCCAACGGGCGCGGGCCCTGATCGGCATCGCTCACCCGGAGCATCGCGAGGCGCTCACCAAGGCGGCGTACGAGCGCTTCCACAGGCTCCCGGCCTAGGGCAGCCGGGGCGCCGGGCGTTCGGGCCGAGTACGGCGTGGAGCCTTCCAGGGGGCGTCGAGGCTCGCTCGTGTTGAAGGTGAAGCCCCGCTTTCGGGTGGGGTCCGACGCAGTGCCTCTTGGGCCGTGACCAAACACGCTTGTGTTGGAAGTGAAGCCCCGCTTTCGGGTGGGGTCCGACGCAGTGCCTCTTGGGCCGTGTCCAAACACGCTTGTGTTGGAAGTTAAGCCCCGCTTTCGGCGAGGGAAAGCACGTCCCCATGGCTGCTTCCGGATCCGCGCGGGCGCCGGCGGTCCCGCCCGGGGCGCCTGGCAGCTGCGTCGCCGGGACGCGGCCGAAAGCCACACGTGACATTCGATCGTAGGGTGCCGCGACCCCCCCATGGGTCCCCGAACCCAGCGAAACGCCGAGCCGACCAAAGCGCCGAGCCGGCCAGAAGCCCGACCCCGCGCGAACGCACGGCCCGCCAGACAAGGCCCCGCGCGAACGACGCGCAACGCACGGCACAGAACGCGCGGCACAGAACGCACTGGGCGGCGCGCACGCCGCTTCGGCGGTGCGCGCCGCCCGGCTCATCCGGGCCCTGCGGAGAGAACCTAAGCCTTCTTGCGCGGCGCCGTCGAGGCGTTCACCAGGCGGTAGAGGGGGCAGAAGCCTACGATGCCCGTCAGCACCAGAACGGCGCCGACGATGGCGGCCGCCACGGTCCATCCGCCCGCCGTCCAGCCGAAGACCCACGCTGCCAGAAGAACCAGCCCGATGACGACTCGGATCACACGATCGGTTGCGCTCTCGTTGATGATCATCCTTGCGCCTCCTCGACCCAAGCCTAACTAGCTATTTAGACAAGATAAATGGTAGAAATAGTGTCAATGCCGAGTCGCGAGGACATCCTCCGTCACCTCAAGGTCCAGGGGCCCGCGAGCGTGCGTCAGCTGGTCGCCGCCACGGGCCTGTCGGCGAACGCGGTGCGCCACCACCTCACCCGCCTCGCCGGCGAGGGGATCGTCGAGGAGCACGACCAGCGCTCCGGCGTGGGCCGGCCGGCGCACGTCTACGCGCTGACGCTGGCGGCCGAGGGCGCCTTTCCGAAGCGCTACCCCGAGCTCCTCGACGCCGTGCTCGAGCGCGCCGCTGCGCGGGGGATGCTGCTCGAGCTGCTCGACGACGTGGCGGCCAGCCTCGCCGACGGCGTGAAGGCCGACCTCGCGGGCCTGCCTCCGCGCGCCCGGCTGCTGGCGCTGATGCAGCGGCTCGACTACGGCGACATGCTGGGCCGCCTCGCGAACACCGAGGGCGGCTGGGAGTTCCACGCCTACAACTGCGTGTACCGGGCCACCGGCGAGCGCTTCGAGCCGGTGTGCGATCTGTTGCCGAAGGTGGTGCACTACGCGACGGGCATGGACGCCGAGCGCGTGCGCTGCCAGCGCGACGGCAACCGCACGTGCCACTTCGCGGGCAGCTACCTGAGCGACGACGAGCGCTGACGGGCAACGGCGTCGCGGCCGGGCAGGGCCCCGCCGATGCATCCGCGCCGGGCGGGCGCGCGTAATGCCGGTTGGAGGTACAAACCTATGCGCGCTATGGAGCGGCCCGTCAGTCATCGGCAGGCAAGGCATCGGTCCACCCTCAGCCGGCCCCGCGGCATCGCCGTGGCGGTCGTGGCGGCGCTGGCGGCGTTGGCCGTCGGCGGCGCGGCGTTCGCGCAGGCGGTGAACCCCATCGTCCAGGTGCGTTACGACGCCACGTACGGCTACTACCTCACCAACGCCGCGGGCATGACGCTGTACACCTTCAGCAACGACACCAACGGCAAGAGCAACTGCAACGGCGGCTGCGCGGCCGCCTGGCCGCCGCTCGAGGCGGACAGCGCCACCATCGCACCGCTCAACGTGCCCGGCAGCTTCAGCGTCATCACGCGCGATGACGGCAGCAAGCAGGTCGCCTACAACGGCAAGCCCCTCTACACCTTCCGGTCCGACACCAAACCGGGCGACGTCGCCGGCCAGGCCTTCCACGACGTGTGGTGGGTCGCCAACCTGGAGCCGGCGGTGCAGCTGCTGGCCACCGCCAAGGGCACCGAGGTGGTCGGGCCGACCGGCATGACGCTGTACACCTTCGGCAAGGACACGGCCGGCGTCAGCAACTGCTCGGGCACGTGCGCGCTGAACTGGCCGCCGCTGGTCGGCGCCTACGACACCGCCCACGGCAACGGTCCCGTCGCCGGCACGGGCGTGTCCGGCACGCTCGGCGTCATCGCCCGCGCCGACGGCGGCATGCAGCTCACCCTCGACGGCAAGCCGCTGTACTACTTCCGCGGCGACACCATGCCGGGCGAGGCCAAGGGCGACGGGCTGCTCGGCCTGTGGCAGAAGGTGACGCAGCCCTGAGCGCCGGGACCTGAGCTTCGAGCAGCGGCGCGGGTGCCCGGGCGGGCGCTCCGCGTAGCGGGCCGAGGACCGCCGCCAGCCGGGCGCGATCCTCGGCCTTCACGCATTCACCCTTCACGCATTCACCCTTCACGCGTTCACCCTTCACGCATCCACTCAGGCGGGAAGCGGCCGGCGGAACAGCAGCGGCACGGCAGGGATGCCGAGGAAGGCGACCAGCGCCGCCACCAGGAAGGCCCGCTCGAGCCCCGCACCGTCGGCGATGAGGCCGATGATGTAGATGCCGGCCGCGCGGACCATGAAGTTCATCGCCATGAAGGTGCCGTTCGCCAACGCCCGGTTGTCGGGGAAGGCGTCCTGCACAGACGCCAGAATCACCGGCGTGGCGCTCACCGCCGACAGCCCCAGCAGGACCAGCAGCGGCGCGGCCAAACCCGATGGGGCGTACAGGAAGGCGATCATCACAAGGGGCGCGGCGACCGCGACGGTCATCAGCACGCTGCCGCGGCCGATGCGGTCGGAGATGGTGCCGGCCGACAGCGCGCCGACGACCCCCGCCGCCTCCAGGATCGACAGCGACGCGCCTGCCAGCCACAGGCCGCTACCGACGACGTTCTTCATGAACAGCGGCAGGTAGGTGGTGGCGGCAACCAGCAGCATCACGCGGGTGGCGATCAGCAGCCCGATGGCGGGAAACACCCTGCGGGCCGTCTTCCAGGGCAACAGCCCCGTCCGCCTCGCGGTGCCGCGCGCCGACACGTTGCGCAGCCGGAAGTACAGCAGCCCACTCACCGCCCAGCCGATGAACATCAACCGCCACAGACCCTCCAGGCCGAACCAGCCGACGGCGGCTACCGCCAGAAGCGGACCCAGCGTGCGCCCGAGCTCGCCGCCCGCCATGAACAGGCTCATGCCCATGCCCACGCGCCGGCCGGACACGTGCGCGATCATCGGCGGCGCCGGTGCGTGGAACGACGCCACGCTCAAGCCGGCTGCCACCAGCAACAGCACGAGCGACACGTAGTTCGGTGCGCGCCCGAGCAGGGTGATGAGCGTGGCGGTGACCGCCGGCGCCAGGATCACGAAGTAGCGCAGGCTGACCTTGTCGGCCAGGTAGCCGATGAACGGATTGAGCAGGTTGGGGAGCTGCAGGAAGACCGCCAACCCGCCGGTCATGGCGTAGTCCGTGCTCAGCTTCTGCTGCAGTACCGGCAGTAGCGGCGCCACGAAGGCCGTGAAGCTGTCGTGGGCGAAGTGAGCGCCGGCCACCGTGGCAACGTCACCCGTCCGGAAGCGCTCGACGCCGGCGACCGCCCCGCCCTGCGCGCCTTCGGCCTCGACGGCCGCAGCGCCGTCGGCGGACGTCTCGGCGCTCGCGGTCTGGGCGGACGCCGCAGGCACGGCCGCCGGCGCGTCGCCCGCGGGCCCTGCCGCGACGGCGCCGGAGGAGGTCTCGGAGGGCTCGTCACGGTCCATGCGGCCAAGGATATCCCGGGGTCGACTCGCGGGGCGTCGGCGGCCCGGCACCGCCCTCGACACACCCGGGGCGCTGCGGGCCCGCCGGCGCCCGCGCCCGGAACGCGGGCGTCAGCGCCGCACGCTGATCAGGAAGCGGTCCATCACGCCGTCGGGAAGCACGCCGCGCATCCACGCCACCACGCGCGCGTCGATGCCCACGCGGTAGCGCGTGCGTGCCCGCGCCGCGGTCAGCGCGTGCGCCACCGCGCGCGCCACCCCGTCCGGCGCGATGCCCGCGGAGTCGACGTCGCTCACACCGTGGGCGACCACGCGGATGGTGTCGGCATAGAGCTCGCGCGCTTCGTCGGGCATGCGCGCCAGGCGCGCCTCGCCGGCACCCAGCGACTTGCGCCAGATGGGCGTGCGCACCCGGCCCGGCTCTACGATCGACACCTGCAGCCCCCACGGCTCGAGCTCCAGCCGGAAGGCGTCCCCGAGGGCCTCGATGGCGAACTTGGAGGCAGCGTAGGCGCCCAACAGGCGCGACGACACCAGGCCCGAGATCGAGCCGACGAACACGATCCGGCCGGTGGAGCCGCTGAACAGCGGCGCCGGCGGGCGCGGCCCCGCGGCGGCG
>CAYOXR010000141.1:0-2992 GCA_964407955.1 uncultured bacterium
GCGTCAGGTCCGCTCCCTAACCTCGAAGCGAAAGGCGAGGTGAGAGCGTTGAAGAGAGTCCTGTTCGGTCTGCTGCTGGCTGCGTCGGCGATGCTCGGGGCGAGTGCCGGGGCGCAGGCGGCCATGGGTGCCCACACGGTCGCGGTCACCATCACCAACACCACGTCGCACCAGGCGTTCAGCGCGCCGGTGGTGGTGTCGCACAGCAAGGACTACCTGCCGTTCGCCCTTGGTGAGCCGGTCTACCCTGAGCTGGTCCCGCTCGCCGAGGACGGTATGACCGGGGAGTTCGTCACGGTCGCCAAGGTGGACACGGCGATCCTGGATTACGCCGTCGCCATGCACGCGCTGCCGCCCGGTCAGAGCGTGACCTTGACGGTGCGCGTCGACGATGCCCACCCTCTGCTGTCGGTGTTCGGCATGATGGTCACCACCAACGACACGGTCTTCTACTACGGCACCGACCTGGCCATGGCCGGCGCCGGCTCGGGCGGCGCGGGAGGCATGGGATCGGGCGAGATGGCCGGCGGCATGGGTGCGCAGGCGGGCGGCGCGGACGCGATGGCCGGCGACGGCATGACGGCGACGACGGAGAAGTCCGGCGGCGCAGACGCGAACCAGCACCCGGGCGGAGCCGACATGGCGGGTCAGGGCATGATGGCCCACGTCGATCTCTACGACGGCACCGTGCGTGCCCTGGACGCCGGCAGTGAGGCGAACACCGAGTCCTGCCGGGACATCCCAGGGCCGCCGTGCGGCAGCGTCGGCGTCCGCCACCCGGCGATGGCCGAGGGCGTGGTGGGCGTCAGTCACGGTCTGACGGGCACGGGAGACCTCGCCAAGGCGGTCTACGGCTGGAACGACCCGGTGGCGACCGTCACCCTTTCGACCCCTTGACGCACCGAACGGGCGCGCGCTCCACGCGCCCCCCGGGTTGTGCAACGACGGCGCCGGCGCCCCAAAGCGCCGGCGCCGTCGGCGAGGCGTGCGGCGCTCGTGGCGTGCCGCCATCGCTCAGGTCGCGGGGAAGAGATCGTCGGTATCGAGCCAGAGCGTGACCGGCCCACGATTCACGAGCTCGACCTCCATCGGCGCCCCGAAGCGGCCGGTGGCGACGGACACGCCGTTGGCTCGCAGCGCGTCCACGAAGTGATGGTAGAGCGCCTCGGCATGCTCGGGGCTGGCGGCCCCCGTGAATCCCGGGCGGTTGCCGTTGCGGGCGTCGGCGTAGAGCGTGAACTGGCTGACCACCAGGCAGCCGCCGCCGACGTCTACGAGCGCCCGGTTCATCCGGCCCCGGGCGTCCTCGAACACGCGCAGCTTTCGCACCTTGTCGGCGAGCTTCGTCGCCAGCGTGGCGTCGTCGCCCGGCGCCACGCCCAGGAGCACCAGGAAGCCGTTCTCCGTGCGCCCGACCTCACGGCCCGCGACGCGGACCGACGCCCGCTCGACGCGCTGCACGAGCGCCCTCACGAGCGCGGGGCTGATGCGCCGGACAGCGGCCGCGTGTGCGGCCGTGAACGCGGCCGGCGGTCGCGCCACGCCCGCCTCAGAAGAGCCCCTCCTGGTGTGCCGTGTCGATGTGCAGCGTCGCCCCCTTGGGCGGCAAGGTGGCCAGCACCCGCACCAGCTCCTGCATGTCCTGCCAGGTCTGCCACTTGGGTCCGCCGCGCTCGCGGCTCGGGTTCCTGAGAAGATAGGCCGGGTGGTACAGCGGGAACACGCGGATGCCCTTCCAGTCGAACCAGTGGCCGTGGGTGCGGGTGATGCCCTCCTTGCTGCCGAGGAAGTACTGCGTCGGCACGTTGCCGAGCGTGGCGATGACCTGTGGCCGGATGACGCGGATCTGGGCGAGCAGCAGCGGCTCGCTGGCCTGGATCTCCTCCGGTCGCGGGTTGCGGTTCCCGGGGGGCCTGAACTTCAGCATGTTGGTGATGTACAAAGCGTCGCGATCCAGATCCACGGACGCCAGCACGCGGTCGAGAAGCTGCCCGGCGCGGCCGACGAAGGGGCGGCCCGCGCGGTCCTCGTCCTCGCCCGGCGCCTCGCCGATCAGCATCAGCCGCGCGTCCGGGTCGCCCTCTCCGAACACCAGATTGGTCGACAGCTCGTGCAGCGCATCCGGACGTCGGATGGCCTCTTGCTCCAGCTCCTGCAGCGTCACGGCGCAGTCACCACGCGTCGCCCGGGGCGCCGCGTCCGGGCGCCCGCCCGTCCTGCCGGCACGTCAGCGGCGCGTGGCGGCGTCGAGCGGCGGCCGCTGGCTGCGTACCTCGCGGCGCACCTTGGGCTCGAGCCCGATCATCAGGAAGAAGTTTTCCAGGGCGTTCTCCTGCCCCTTGATCTCAGTGAAGTCGGCCTCGTCCGTACCGGTCACGAAGGGGAGCTCCTGGTAGCGTCGGAGCGCCTCCCGGACCACGTCGGCCGGGCTCTGGTTCTGCGCGATCTCGGTGAGGTGGGCATAGACCATGCGCCGGGCCTCAGCATGTCGGCGGAAGGCGTCGGGCCGGTCGGTCTCGGCTGAGCGGAGGAGGTCCTGCTTGGCGATCCGCCGATAGTGCTTCAGGCCCCGGATGATCTCGTCCGAGCTGAGGACCACCTTGACGTCCATAGCCTCTCCTTTCGTGGGCGCGCGCGTCGCCACGCCACGCCCGGCGGCCGCTGCGGCCGCGGTGCCGAAACCGTCTCGTCCGGGGGGATGACCCGCCACACCGCCCATGCCCGCGTCGCTGACGTCGGCGGGGATGCGGCGATCACCGTTCACTCGGGATCAGGCCTTGATGGGCGGCATCGGAACAGGAGGCAACTCGCCCTCGCCTCCCGAGGACTCCAGGACTTCGCCCGTGAAACGCTGCAGTGCGCTCAACTCCTCGGCATCCGAGCGGTATCCGCACGCCCGGCACTCCAACTCGGAGAAGCCCTCCACGTAGTGGTAGGTGATGGTGTCACGGCTGCCGCACTGCGGGCAGGGAGCGTGTTCGAGGCGTCCTTC
>CAYOXR010000142.1:0-1573 GCA_964407955.1 uncultured bacterium
CCCGGGGCCAGCGCGGCGCCGCCAAGTTCGACGACGGTGTCGGCGTCTGGAACGTCGTCATCGCCGGACACGGCCGCGATGAGCCGGCCCGCAACGGCCACGGATGCGGGCGCCAGGCTGCCGTCGAAGACGTTCACCACGCGGCCATTTCGCAGCAGCAGACTGGCCGGCCGGCGGCCCGCCGCCACGTCGACCGCGCCCCTCACCTCATCGGGCGTCACCCCGTTCGGTGCGCCCAGCTTGAGATCCATGACCACCGTCCCGAGCGGCCGCCGGCGCTTGCGGGACCGCCACCGTGAGTATAACGCCCGGGCCAGCCGCCAGGAACTTCGCCTGGGACGCGCGTCACGGGCCCGTGTCAGAATCTTGTAAGAGTTACGAACCTATCCTCCGAGCATGGGCGATACCAGCCGGACTGTGCTGGTCGCGGACGACGACATCGGTCACCTCCGCATGCTCGAACTCGTCCTCGGCGCCCACAAGTTCGACGTCGTCAGCGTCGAGAACGGCCACGACGCCCTCACCTACCTGCAGTCGCACACGCCCGACATGATGATCCTGGACGTGAACATGCCGTTCATGACGGGGCTCGACGTGTGCGAGCGGGCGCGCCGCCTGGGTCGCTTGAAGGGCGTCCCCATCATCATCATGACGTCGCTCACCGACGACGACACGCGCCAGCGCGCGCAGTCCGCGGGCGCCAACCTGTTCCTCAGCAAACCGATCACAGGCACCGACCTGCGCGGCGCCATCGGCAGCCTGCTCGCCGCCGGCTGATCCGGGCCTTTGCTCAGGAGAGCGGGGACTCGACGTCGCCGTCGGTCGCCACGTAGTACGGATTCTCGCCGGCGGCGTGATCGGTGGCGTCGCGAACGGCGACGATCTCGGGAACGTGCTGCTTGAGGATGCGCTCGACGCCGCCCTTGAGCGTGACGTCCGCCGCGCCGCAGCCCTGGCAGCCGCCACCGAAGGCGATGACGGCCACGCCGTCCTCGACGCCCGTCAGCGTGACGTTGCCGCTGTGGGCGGCCACTCCCGGGTTGATGACGGTGTCGATGACGTCCTGCACCCGTTGGGCGAGCGGATCGTCCCAGCGTGGGCTGGGGAAGAACACCCGGAAACCCGACTGCATCACGCCGTCGACGAAGTCCACGGTGGCGCCTTGCAGCTTGTCGGCCGAGAGCGGATCGAGGTAGACGTCGAAGTCGTCCACGCGAAACACGCTGTCGGTCGCCTCGCGGTCCTCCGGCTTGACGAGCCACAGCCGCTGCCGGCTGCGGTCTCCGGCAATGCGCAGCGCACTGACCTGCTGGTCCTTCTGCAGCTCGAGGAAGTGCGCCACGCGGCGCCTGGCGGTATCGGTGAAGGTCAACATGCCACCTGCGAGTATAGGCGCTGTCGCTCCCGCGCCCGGCGCCCGGGCCTACGCCGACGGCCGCCGCTTGACGTTGTGGGCCGCTAGGCGTGCGCCCCGGCCTGCTGGAGGTCGGGGCGCACGCTCACACGTCACGGGGCCGGCGCGGCGCGTCACAACACCTGCATCACGTAATGATCCGTGGCGCGCTCCAAGCCA
>CAYOXR010000143.1:0-10025 GCA_964407955.1 uncultured bacterium
CCGGGCTTGGGCGCTCCTCCCCCCTGACCCCGGGCCTCACGCCCGGGCGTGCCCGCGCATCCGGCGTATCTTGTGGCGCGCGCCCGCCGTCTGGGGTGCGCGCGCGACGGGGAGGACGTCGTAGTGTCGCTCTGCGGTCCCCGCCGCCTCGCGCCAGGCTCCCAGCAGGGCGCGGAACAGGGCCGCACCGATGTTGACCTTGACGACGCCGAGCTCGGTGGCGCGCGCCAGGTCGTCCGCCGGGATCCCCGACCCGCCGTGGAGCACCAGCGGTCCCCGCACGACCTGTGCGATCGCCTCGAGCCGGCGCAGGTCGAGCCGGCTCGGCCGGCCATGACGCGACCCCACAGAGCACGCCACCATGTCGGTGCCCGACTCCCGCACCAGGCGCTCGGCGAGCGCCGGCTCGGTGAGCGCCACCGCGTCCTCGTCCCCCTCGCCGCCGCCGAAGCTGCCGGCCGCCGCCTCCACGGCGGCACCGGCGGCGTGGGCGACCTCGGCGATCCTCCTGGTGAGCGCGATGTTGTCGTCGAGCGGCAGCTCCGCGCCGTCGAACATGACCGACGAGTAGCCGGCCCGCAGGCAGGCCACGGCGCGCTCGAGGCCGTCGCCGTGGTCGAGGTGAAGCATCACCGGCACGCTCGCCTCCTCGGCCAGGGCGCGGACCAGGGCCGCGAAGACGCGCGGCGTGGCCTGCTCGAGATCGCCGGGGTAGGTCTGCAGGATGATGGGCGCACGCTCGGCCTCGGCCGCCTCGACACACGCCCGCGCCATCTCCAGCGTGGAGACGTTGAACGAGGGCATGGCGTAGCCGCCCTCGAACGCCTCGCGAATGAGCGTGCGACCGTCGGGTACGAAGGGCACGGCAAGACCTCCGGGGCGCCGCGAGGGGTGAACGGCCCGCGCGCCCGCCGCGCCTGCGCCGCCGCGCTGGCGCGACCCTGTAATACCGAGGTTGACACGGCCACCGCTCGGCCGTGAGGCCTTCGCTCCCGAGCGAGGCGACCGCCCGTTGCCGGGCGCCGCCGCCGAGCCGCCCCGCGAGCCGCGCGATAGGCTGACGCCGTGATCGTGACGCTCACCCCCAACCCGGCGCTCGACATCAAGATGGTCGTCCGCCGGCCGCGCCTCGGCACCCTGAACCGAGCGCAGCGGATGTTCCTCGAGCCGAGCGGGAAGGGCATCAACGTGTCGCGGGCACTGGCCGCGCTCGGTCTGCCCTCGACGGCGGTGGCGCCGCTTGGCGGGCCGATCGGTGCCAGCCTGCAGGGCGCCCTCGAGGGGGCGGCATTCGAGCTCGCGAGCGTCCCGATCGCGGGGCACACGCGCGCGAACAGCAAGATCCTCGACGCCGACGACGGCGCCCTGACCGAGTTCAACAGCCCGGGCCCGAGCCTCAGCGCGGCCGAGTGGCAGACGCTGGAGGACGCCGTGGCGGGCCGCGCCGGCCGCGGCGACGTGGCCGTGCTCTCGGGGAGCTTGCCACCGTCGACGCCTGCCTCGGCCTATGCGGCGTTGGTCACGCGGCTGCGCCCCGCCGGTGCGTTCACGGTCGTCGACGCCGACGGACCGGCGCTGCGCGAGGCGCTGGCGGCACGACCGAACGTGATCAAGCCCAACCGGCGCGAGGCCGAGGAGCTGCTCGGCCGGCCACTGCGGACGGCGGCGGACGCGGCAGACGCGGCAGACGAGCTGCGAGCGCTCGGCGCCGAGCGCGTCCTGCTCACCCTGGACCGGGCGGGGGCGGTCCTGGCCGCGGCGGACGTCACCGTGCTGGCCGTCCCGCCCCGGACCGAGGTGCGCAACCCTACGGGCGCGGGCGACGCCGCCCTGGCCGGCCTGCTGCTGGGACGGTACGAGAAGCTCCGCGACGAGACGCTCGCTCAACTCAGCGTCGCGGCCGGTAGCGTCCGGGCCGGCGCGGCGGCGCCCCGCTTCGGCGACGCTGCCGCGGTCCGCGCGCTGGCCGCCGAGGTCGTCACCCTGACCCTGCGTCCGGCCGCTCTGGAGGCCTGGAGGCGGCTGGAGCTGGACACGCTGAGCGTGCACGCCGTCCGGCGCGCGGCGGCCGCCGGCACGGACACGACCAGGCGCCCGACCTGACCGGCTGGCAGTGCTCGTGTCAGGCGGCGGGGAGCTCCCCCAGCGCGGCGATCGCCTCGCGGTCGTGTCCCCGTGCCAGCAGCGGCTCCAGCACGTCTCGTTCGAGGTCGGGCAGGTAACAGGCCACCAGGTCGCCGTCGCCACCGGGCGTCACCTCGACGCGCTCGAGCGCGGCCGGCAGGATGCAGGACTCGGCCCGCCCCAGCCGCTCGCGACCGCCGCTCCAGTGCAACGTCGCCGGCTCGCCCAGGTTGGTCAGCGTGGTGCAGCGCCGCGGTCCCGCGGTGACGACGTGCGCCCGGCTCAGCGCCCAGCGCTCCAGCGCGAAGTGCGGGCCGGCGCAGCCCAGCGTGCGGCGGTTGGCACCCGCCTCCAGCTCGAGCCCCGGGTTGGGCCGCGGCACCACGTCGCGCCGGAGCTCATCCAGCGTCTCGGCGATGTTGGCGCGCCAGCGGGCGTCGTCCAAGCGCGTGCCGTACAGGTCGGTCGGCATGACCGTCTGGGCTAGGTCGGAGGTCTGCTGCACCTCGAAGATCAGCGTGTCCGGCCCGAAGGCATGCAGCACACCGCCCGGCACGTACACGGTGTCGCCGGGGTGGATCGGGTGACGGACCATCACGCTGTCGTAGTCCTGCCGCAGGAACGCCGCCGTGAGCGCCTCGTCCGTCAGGCCCGGCCGCACGCCCGCCAGCACGCTAGCGCCCTCGACCGCCCATAGGATGTGCCACGCCTCGGTCTTGCCGTTGGGCTCAGCGTACTTGCGGCGCGCGGTCGCGTCGTCGGCGTGCAGGTGTACGGGCAACATGTGGCTGGCATCGAGCAGCTTCTCGAGCAGCGGGAAGTGCGGCCCCCGCCAGCCCGCGCCCCCGATCGCCTCCGGCTCCGCTTGCACCAGCTCGTGCAGGCTGCGGCCCGCCAGGGAGCCGTTGCGAACCGTCGCCACGGCCCCGCGGTAGTCGCTCACCTCCCAGCTCTCGGCGACGATGCCGTCCGGCATGCCCGGCTTGCCCAGGCGCTCGGGGATGAGGCGGTCGCCGAACGCGTAGCTACGCACGTGGCAGGTGAGCTTCAGAGGATACATGTCCATGCGGCACCTCACCGGAGATGCGCGCCGCACCACGAGTCATCCCATGGTAGCGCCCGGATACCGGCGCCGGCGCCACTTTCGACGTCCCGATCCGGTGCGAACCTCGGCGCCGGGCATGGACCCCGACCCGGGCAACTGCGTCACGCCGTCCCGCGCCGACGACTCGGCCCGTGGCGGCCCCGAACGTGCGGGGGCCCTCGACGCGCGGCCGACCCGAGAGGCGGTCCGCAGCCCGGGCTGCCTTCTGCACCGCAGCCAGTTCCCCGCCTACAGCGGAATGTTCCCGTGCTTCTTGTAGGGGCGCGCGATGTCCTTCCCCTCCAGCATGGAGAGGTGCCGGATGAGGTGGCGACGCGTGTCCTTGGGGTCGATGACGTCGTCGATGTAGCCGTGCCCGGCGGCGATGTAGGGGTTGTCGAAGCGGCGCCGGTACTCCTCGATGCGCTGCGCCCGGACCCCCCCGGGATCGCCCGAGGCCTGGATCTCGCGGCGGTAGATGATGTTGGCGGCGCCCTCGGCGCCCATCACCGCGACCGCGGAGGTGGGCCAGGCCAGCACCACGTCGGCGCCCATGTCGCGCGAGTTCATCGCCAGGTAGGCGCCTCCGTAGCTCTTGCGCACGATCACGGTGATCTTGGCGACCGTCGCTTCGGCGTAGGCGTAGAGCATCTTGGCGCCATGCCGGATGATGCCGCCGTGCTCCTGCGCCACGCCCGGCAGGAAGCCGGTCACGTCCACGAAGGTCACGATGGGGATGTTGAAGGCGTCGCAGGTGCGGATGAAGCGCGAGGCCTTGTCGCTGGCGTCGATGGTGAGCGTGCCGGCGAGGTGTCGCGGGTTGTTCGCCACCACCCCAACGGAGCGGCCGCCCAGGTGCGCGAACCCCACCACGATGTTCTTCGCGAAGTCGGGCTGGATCTCCAGGAAGCGGCCGTCGTCGACCAGCGTGCGCACCACCTCGACCATGGGGTAGGGTCGGCGCTGGTCCGGATGGACGATCCCCAGAAGCTCGGGCGTCTCGCGGTCCTCGGGGTCGCGGCTGGTGCGCTGCGGCGGCGCCTCCTTGGCCGACTGCGGCAGGTACGCGAGCAGCTCACGCACCTTCTGCAGCACGCCGGCGTCGTCGTCTGCCTCGAGATGCGCCACGCCCGACTTGCGGCTGTGCACCTCGGCGCCGCCGAGCTCCTCGAAGCTCACGTCCTCCTTGGTGACCGAGCGGATCACCTCGGGGCCGGTGATGAACATGTACGAGCTGCCTCTGGCCATCAGCACGAAGTCCGTGAGGGCCGGGCTGTATACGGCGCCGCCGGCGCAGGGACCAAGGATGGCCGAGATCTGCGGAACCACGCCCGAGTACACGGCGTTGCGGAAGAACACCTCGCCGTAGCCCGACAGCGAGTCGACCCCTTCCTGGATGCGCGCCCCGGCCGAGTCGTTGAGCCCGACGATGGGCGCGCCGGTGCGCACGGCCAGGTCCATGACCGCGGCGATCTTGCCGCCGTGCATCTTGCCGAGGCTGCCTCCCAGGACGGTGAAGTCCTGGCTGAACACGAAGACCGTCCGGCCCTCGACCGTGCCGTAGCCCGTGACGACGCCCTCCCCCGGCGCCTCGACGCCTTCCATCAGCTCGCCGCCGCGGTGCTTGACGAACACGCCCAGCTCGACGAAGGAGCCTTCGTCGAGGAGCGCTTCGACGCGCTCGCGCGCCGTGAGCTTGCCGGCCTCATGCTGCTTCCTGATGCGGTCCTCGCCGCCACCGCTCACGACGCGCTTGCGCCGCTCCTCCATGTCGGCCGTCAGCTCGTTCATCCAGGCCAAGATGTCGTCGGACACGGAACCAGCCTCCGCTCCTCTGGCGTTGGCCCAGGATACCGTGGCCGGCCGGCGCCGCCGGCGGCGCGCCCTCAGGGCTTCGTGCCGCTGCTCTGCTGCGGCGGCGGCTGCTGCGTCACCGCGCGGGTTTCGTTGGGGTACATGAAGCCCTGGCGACGCGCCAGGTCCTCCCGGTAGCGCGTGTCGTTGGCGTGATCGATCACCTGACGGAGACCCAGGGCCTCGCTCTTCAGGTCCCCGACCTGATTGTCGAGACGGGTCACGGCCTGGCGCTCGGACACGAAGCGCCAGCTCTCCACCCCGAGCAGGAACAGCGCGTGGAGGCTGCCCACCAGCGCCAGGGCGACCAACACCCGGTGCGCACCCCGCGCGACGGCCGCGCGCCGGCGGAGCGTCGGGACGATGGGCTCGTCGCCGGCCACCTCGGCGTAGCCGCGCGGCACCACGCTCACGGCCGCACCTCCTGCAGGGCCAGCGCCTCGCGCAGGAAGCGCGCGGCGTCCTCGGGCGGCGTGGGGTTGACGTAGAAGCCGCTCCCCCAGTCGAAGCCCGCCTGCTGCGTGAGCCGCGGCAGCAGCTCGATGTGCCAGTGGAAGTGGGCGTCGTTCTCGGCCGGCAGGGTGTGTACGAGCATGTTGTAGGGGGGGTGGTCGAGCGCATCGTTGAGCGCCCGCACCACGGTTTGCAGGATGTCGGCGAGCAGCGGCAGCGTGTTCGCCGCGACCGCCGTGTAGGCGCTGTCGTGGGCGCGCGGCAGGATCCAGGTCTCGAACGGGGTCTTGGCGGCGTAGGGAGCGATGGCGACGTAGGCCTCGTTGTGGCTGACGACCCGCTCGCGCCCCGCGAGCTCGCGCCGGAGCACGTCGCAGAACAGGCAGCCGCCGTGCTCGGTGCCGTAGCGGGCGGCCGCCTCGACTTCTTCCTCGACCCACCGGCTGCCGACGGGCACGGCCAGGAGCTGCGCGTGAGGGTGCTCGAACAGAGCCCCCGCGGCGCGGCCGACGTTGCGTGAGATCTGCACGTGGCGGATGGCGGGCTTGCCTGCCAGCAGCGCCAGGCGCTCGCGGTACAGCCGCAGGACGTCGACCAGGTGCGAGCGGGGCATGCTGTCGAGGGTCATGCGCGCGTCGGGATGCTCGACGATGATCTCTTGATAGCCGCTCGACACCGCCTGCCGGAACAGGTGGTCGCCCTCCTCGCGGAAGTTGCGCGAGTCCACCAGCGCGGCGGGATGGGCGATGACGCGCATGCGCCAGCCCGGCCCGCCCGCGGCCGAGGCGCCGGGGCGTACGGCGTAGATCTCGGGTCCGGCTTCGCGCTCGTTGCCCGGCGACAGCGGCGACCGCTCGGGGAGCGGCAGCACGCTACCGAAGTCCGACGGTACCAGGCCGCGCTCCGGGGAGATGAGCACCCAGGCGCGGCCGAACGGATCCTTGCGGAACAGCGGCATGCCGCCTGATTCTAGCAGCGACGACGGTGTGGCCGCCGTGAAGAGCTTAATCCGCGCGGCCCCTGAGGCAGCCCGGCGGGCGCCGGCGGACCGTCGCCGCTTCCGAGCGAATGCGGCCCGGCGTGAGCCCCTGCGACCGGCGGCGCGCGCCGGCCGTGTCGCCGCGACGTTACCGGCGCGGTCCGCGCCCACGTCATACTGGCGCCATGGCTGCCCTGTTCGACCCTCTCGAGCTGCGCGGGCTGCACCTGCAGAACCGCATCGCCGTCTCCCCCATGTGCCAGTACAGCTCCGTCGACGGCTTCGCCAATGACTGGCATCTGGTCCATCTGGGCACGCGCGCGGTCGGGGGCGCCGGCCTGGTGATCACCGAAGCGACCGCGGTGGAGGCGCGGGGACGCATCTCACCGCGCGACCTCGGGCTGTGGCAGGACGCCCACGTCGACGGACTGAGGCGCATCACGCGCTTCGTACACGAGCAGGGCGGCGCGGCCGGCATCCAGCTGGCGCATGCCGGCCGGAAGGCGAGCACCCACCATCCCTGGGCGGGCGCGCACGGAGCCGTTCCGGAGCAGGACGGCGGCTGGCAGGTGGTGGGCCCCAGCGACCAGCCCTTCGCCGCCGATTACCCGCGTCCGCGGGCGCTCGGCGCCGACGAGGCCGCCGGCATCGTGGCCGCCTTCGAGGCGGCGGCGGCGCGGGCGCTGGATGCGGGCTTCGACGTGATCGAGATCCACGCCGCCCACGGCTACCTGCTCCACAGCTTCCTGTCGCCGCTGGTCAACACCCGCGACGACGCCTACGGCGGCGACTTCGAGGGGCGCACGCGGCTGCTGTGCGAGGTGGCGACGGCCGTCCGGCGCGTGTGGCCCGACGACCGAGCGCTGTTCACGCGGTTGTCGGCCACCGACTGGGTCGACGGCGGGTGGACGGGCGACGACACGGTGCGCCTGGCACGCCGGCTGGCCGACCTCGGCGTCGACCTCATCGACTGCTCCAGCGGTGGTCTGGTGCCGGGCGCGCCGGTGCCGGTGGCGCCCGGCTACCAGGTGCCGTTCGCGGCCCGGGTGCGCGCCGAGGCGGGCGTCGCATCGGGGGCCGTGGGGATGATCACGCAGCCGGAGCAGGCGGCGAGCATCGTAGCGGGGGGCCAGGCCGACCTGGTGTTGCTGGGGCGCGAGATGCTCAGGAACCCGTACTGGCCGCAGAAGGCGGCGCGGGCTCTGGGGCTCGACCCCAAGCCGCTGTTCCCGCCGCAATACCTCCGCGCCGTGTGACGCCGACGCGCCGCCGGCCGCGCGGGCCCCGGCGCCGCCCGAGGACGGCGATCCGCTGTCAGCGGGCCTCGAGGGCTTCGTTCAGGGTGGTGAGCTCTTCGATGGCGGCGCGCAGCGTGCTCGCCGGGACGTGGGCGTAGCTGCGGTTCAGGGTCTCGCGCAACAGGCCGCGGATGGCTTCCGCGGCGGTCGCCCCGACGTCGGTCACCTCGAGCCGGAAGCGGCGGTGGTCCTGGGGATCGACCGACCGCACGATGAAGCCCTTCGACTCGAGGCGTTCCAGCACGCGGCTGACGCTGGCCGGCGGCATGTTCAGGTAGCCGGCGATGCCGCCCGGATATCTCTCCCCGCCCTGCATGACGCGCAGCACCAGGAAGTCCTTGGTCGCCAGCCCGTAGCTGGGCCCCAGCGCCTCGTCGAAGGTCCGGGTCAGGTGCCGCGACAGGCGCAGCACCAGTCTCGCCAAATCGAGGTAATCGGCCGAGGCGGTGGTCCGTTTCATCTGGAATAGTTTACACCGCTCGGTCGCGCCACGAAAACGGCCCCTTCAACCGCCAAGCCGGTCGCCGCCGAACAGCAGCGGCTGGGAGGCGGACGCCTGCTCGGCACCGGGCACGGCCGACAGCTCACGGAACTCCAGCCCCAGGTTGCCGAGCTGCGTCAGCGCCGGCGCGGTGGCCGCCGGTGCCGCCAGGATGCCCCGCACGCGTTCGCCGGTGCTGCGGCGCACGCTCTCGACGTAGCGGCTGAGTTGGTGGACGGCCTCATGGCTTGCCTTGGAGCGCTTCAGCTCGACCACCACCAGCGCCCCCTGGGCATCGCGGGCGAACAGGTCGATGCCGCCCACCTCGGTGGGCAGCTCCCGCTCGAGCACCGCCAGGCCGGGCTCGATCACCTCGGGGTGGCGGGCCAGCGCCTGCTGCATCTCGGCTTCGCTGCCGACCAGCACGAAGTCCCCGCCGTCGCCGAGGCGCACCGCCAAGGCCAGCGCCGGCGCCAGGAACGCCACCCTCACCAGCTCGCTGGGACTGAAGCGCTCGGCGCGCAGCACCGCCACGCCGTCTTCGATGCCCACGAAGATGTCGTCCGTGCGCGGCTGCCAGTTGACCGGCTTGACGCTGCGCTGGCCGTGAACCTGCACGCTGCCGTCCTGCTTGACCATCACCAGGTAGTCGCCGGCCTCGGCGACGCTGGCCGCGCGCCCGCTGTACAGGACCTCGCACTCCGAGAACACCTGCACCAGACGGTCGCCGGCTCGGAGGTGCTCGTCGAGGAAAGCCGCCAGCGCGTCCGGTCCGGGGGAATCGAGCTGCGCCCGGATCACGGCAGCGAGTCTACCATCGGCCCACGCGGCCCGCGCGCCCGCTTGGCGGTGTAGACTGCCGCCCATGGCGCTCCTGGGAGCACACGTATCGGTGGCGGGCGGCGTGCACCGCGCGTTCGAGCGCGGTCTCGAGATCGGCTGCGAGTCATTGCAGATCTTCGTCAAGAACGCCAACCGCTGGCATGCCCGGGCGTTCGCCGAGGACGAGGTGGCGGCGTTCCACGAGCAGGCCGAGCGCACGGGCCTGAGCGTGGTGGCGCACGCCGGCTACCTGATCAACCTGGCGGCCGTCGACCCGGACGTCCTCGACAAGTCGCTGACGGCTCTGACCGACGAGCTCGAGCGCTGCGACCTACTGGGCGTCCCGGGCCTGGTGCTGCACCCGGGTGCGCACATGGGTGCCGGCGTGGAGGCCGGCATCGAGCGCGTGGCGCGCTCTCTCGATCAGGTGTTCGCCAAGCTCCCAAACCTGCGCGCCCGCGTTCTGCTGGAGAACACAGCCGGCCAGGGCACCACCCTCGGGGCCGACTTCGCCGAGCTCGGCGCCATCGTGGCGGCCGTCGACGCGCCCGAGCGGCTGGGCGTTTGCCTGGACTCGTGCCACGCCTTCGTGGCGGGTTACGACCTGCGCGACGAGGCCGGCTACGAAGCTACGCTGGCCGCCCTGGACGGCGCCGTCGGGCTGGAGCGCCTGAGCGTAGTGCATCTCAACGACGCCAAGCAGCCGCTGGGCAGCCACAAGGACCGGCACGCCAACATCCTGCAAGGCGAGATCGGCAGGGAGTTCTTCGCGCTCGTGGTGCACGACGCGCGCTTCGCAGAGCTGCCGGTGGTGCTCGAGACGCCTCTCGGCGACGACAAGCGCGGTCACGCACGCGACCTGGAGACGCTGCGCAAGCTCTAGCGCCCTACCCGGCGAGCGCCGCACCGCTTCGCCGGGTAGGGCCGAGC
>CAYOXR010000144.1:0-8560 GCA_964407955.1 uncultured bacterium
TGGCTTGGAGCGCGCCACGGATCATTACGTGATGCAGGTGTTGTGACGCGCCGCGCCGGCCCCGTGACGTGTGAGCGTGCGCCCCGACCTCCAGCAGGCCGGGGCGCACGCCTAGCGGCCCACAACGTCAAGCGGCGGCCGCACGGGACCGGCGCTCACTGCATGGCGTAGCGCACGGTGACCTGGACCCGCACCGCGAGCTGACCGCTCTCCACCGGTGCGCTCGGACCGCCGACCGCCTGCGCCCTCAACATCGGCACGGGTGAGCTCGGGCTGGACATCGACTCCTCGATGCTCAGCGGCCGGCCGAGCGGCACCCCCGCCAGGGCGGCAAGCTGCCGGGCCTGCTCCTTGGCGTCACGCATGGCCGCGGCCCGCGCCCGCGTCTGCAGTGCAGCGGGATCGCTCAAGCCGAACTGGATGCCCTGGATGCTGTTGGCACCCGCCTGCACGGCGGCCGCCAGAAGCTTGCCGACGCTGCCGAGGTCGCGGACCGTGACGCTGTACATGTGCACGACGTGGTAGCGCTCGCCGGTGATGGTGCCGTTGCGATCTCGGATGTCCTCGCGCCAGACGTTGAACGCCGCCGTACGAATGTCCTTCGCCTGGACGCCGCCGTTCAGGAACACCTCGCGCACGGCGGCCATGGTCTTGTCGGCCTGGGTGAGGGCGGCCTGCACCTGCGGCTCGACCACCTCCGCGCCCATCGTCAGCACCGCCAGGTCCGGCTCGCCGTAGGCGGTGCCGGTCCCGTGCACCAGCAAGCCCGCTTGGGGCGCCGCCTGGGCGAGGCCAGGCGCAGCCAGCCCGAGCCCTGCCACGATCAGCAGACCCATGGCCAGGGCGCGTGCGAACGGCGCGAGCGGGTCGGGCGCGCCCCAGAGCGGTGACGCGTGCGGATGCGTGGCGGGCTGCCTCGTCGAATGCATGGTGGACCTCCCGTGGCGCGCGGCGGCGCGCCGTCGGCTCCATCTTCGCTTGCGGTCCGGCGTTGCGGGGTGAAGGGGCATTCAGCGTCCCTTGACGCTCGGCGCCGCGCCCGGTCAGTTGACAGTCTTGGTCCGGCGGCGCTGGAAGTCCTGCAGGACGTAGCGTCCGATGGTGTGGGGGGTGGTGAAGTAGGCCTTGCCTCGCGTCATGGCCGACACGCGCTGTACGAAGGCGATCAGCTCGGGATCGCGAGCGAGCATGAAGGTGTTGATCTGGATGCCCTGACGACGGCAGTTGCCGACCTCCCGCAGGGTCTCCCCCAGCACCATGGGGTCGAGACCGTAGGCGTTCTTGTAGACGCGCCCTCCCGGCAGGGTGATCGCCGAGGGCTTGCCGTCGGTGATCATCACGATCTGCTTCATGTCCTTGTTCTGGTGGCGCAGGATCTTGCGTCCCAGTCTCAGCCCCTCGGCGGTATTCGTGTGGTAGGGGCCCACCTGCGCCGACGCAAGCTTGGCGAGCGGGATCTCCTCGGCCGAGTTGTGGAACAGCACGAACCGGATGGTGTCGCCGCGATACTGCGTGCGGATGAGGTGGGCCAACGCCAGCGCCACCTGCTTCGCCGGCGTGAAGCGGTCCTCGCCGTAGAGGATCATGGAGTGCGAGCAATCGAGCAACACGACCGTCGCGGCCGACGACGCGTACTCGGCCTGGACCACGTGCAGATCCTCGTAATCGAGCTCGAGGCGGCCGTTCTCGAAGCCGCGTCGCGCGGCATGCTTGAACGTCTCGGCGACGTCGAGGTTGAGCGTGTCACCGAACGCGTAGGGCTTCGTCTCCCCGGTGGTCTCCACCCCTGTGCTCTGGAAGTTCGTGTCGTGGGCGCCCACGCTGGAGCGGCCCGCCGCGCCCAGCACGTCGCGCAGCGTGCGGTAGCCGAGGAAGTCGATGGCCTTGTTGGTCAACTCGAAGCGAACGGAGCCGGGCTGGGCGTCGGGGCCGCTTCCCTGCGCCCCTGGCTGCGGCTCGCCGTCCTCGCCGCCGCTGGGCTTGAGGTAGCCCTCCCGCTCGAGACGCTGCGCCAGCTCCTTGACCATCTCGCCGAGCCGCGAGTCCATCCAGTCGTCGGCGTTCATGGCCTGCTCGAGGGCCTCCTCGGAGACGAGGTCGTTGTTGATGAGCGCCTCGGCGATCGCGTCGTAGAGGTCCTGCATGGTCTGCTTGTAGTCGGGATCCGGATCCCACGGGTTGCGCCCGAACCCAGACTCCAGGAGCCGATCCTGAATCATCTTCATCAGGTCGGCCATGTCCAGATCGTCGAGCGTGGGCTCGTACTTGGAATACCGGGTCGTCGACACCGGTCGCCTCCTCAGCTACACACGGCCGCCCGCCGGCCGACAACAGGTGCCACGCATGCGTTCACCCGTCACCTAGTTCCAGCGCCGCCTTGGCGCGCCCTGCACCATGTCCGCGGTCTCCGGGCGGGCGCTGGTGAAGCCGTGCTCCTCGCTGCGCGCCACCAGCTTCCGGGCATAAAGCCCCTCCAGCACGAACTCCGCCGCCACCCCGACATCCTCTGCGGAGCTCCCTTCGGAGAGCTCGCGCGCGGCATCCAGCAAGCCCGGCACGGGCTCGAACACCCGGACCAGCGATGCCGTGGGCGCCTCGTCGGGCACGCGCAAGGTGTTGTCGTTGTCGAAGTACTCGACGACCTCGCCCGTCTCCACGTGAGCGGCGCGCCGAGCGAACACCTGCCCCACCGCGCGCCGCACGATGTCGCGGGCGACCGCCTCGCCGCCCTTCAGCTCGCCCTCGTACTCGAGCTCGAGCTTGCCGGTGACGGCGGAGAGGCCGGCGTACAGATCCGACGAGCGCACCAGCGCCGTCTCCTCGCCCAGCTCGAGGGCGCGCCGCTCGGCATTGCTGACCACCGCCTCCATCAAGCTGATGGGCAGCCGCTGCGACACCCCCGAGTGCTTGTCGACGCGCGAGTCGTCGCGAGCCTGGAACGCCACCTCCTCGATGATCTCAGCCACGAACTCGGGCATGCGCACCTCACCACCGCGCTCCAGCCAGGCTTCCTGCCGGGTGATCGCCATGCCCTCCTCCACCGTGAATGGGTAGTGGGTCCGGATCTCCGAGCCGATGCGGTCCTTGAGCGGGGTGATGATCTTGCCGCGAGCGGTGTAGTCCTCGGGGTTGGCGCTGAACACCAGCAGCACGTCGAGAGGCAGGCGGATCGGGTGGCCTTTGATCTGGACATCGCCCTCTTGCATGATGTTGAAGAGCGCCACCTGCACCTTCCCCGACAGATCGGGGAGCTCGTTCATCGCGAACAGGCCGCGGTTCGCGCGCGGCAGCAGACCGTAATGCACCGAGCGCTCGTCGCCGAGGCGGGTCCCCAGCTTGGCGGCCTTGATGGGGTCGATGTCGCCCACGATGTCGGCCACCGTGACGTCGGGTGTGGCCAGCTTCTCGACGTAGCGGGCGTCTCGGGGCAGCCAGGCGATGGGCGTGGCGTCGCCGCAACGCTCCACGATCTCGCGACCTTCGGCGCTGACCGGATCGAACGGGTCGTCGTGCAGCTCGCTGCCCTCGATGACCGGCAGCTCGTCGTCGAGCAGGTCCGTGAGCTGGCGCAAGATGCGCGTCTTGGCCTGGCCACGCAGACCGAGCAGGATGAAGTTGTGCCGACTCAGGATGGCGTTGACCACCTGCGGGATGACCGACTCGTCGTAGCCGCGGATCCCCGGGAACAGGCGGTCGTGCCGACGCAGCTTCTCCATGAGGTTGACGCGGAGCTCGGACTTGACGCTCCGCCCGGCCGTGCTCGCCCACGGCGTGCCGCGAAGCTCTCCCAGGGTGGCGGGCCTCATGCGATCCTCCGGCTGTGAAGCGACGTTGCCAGCGCGATCATGCGTCATGGTAGCACCGGGCCCATCCGCCTTCGTGTGCGCTCCGCGGCGAAGGCCGGGACGCCTTGGGCAGCCGTCAAAGCCGACGACCGGGCCGCGGCGCCAGCGCGCCGCCGCGTTCGAGAAAAGGGTGACCCTGCGTGGGGGGCGCAGGGTCAAAGAGAGGAGATGGTGGAGGGACGAATCCCTCGACGGTCCCGCTGGGGGAGCGGAACCAACTAGATTCTACACCACAATCATGACGTTTGTCTTACTTCTTTGAAGCCTATGAAGCCCTCGCGCTGCGGCCCCCACCGCGCCGCCCACCGTGTCCGCGCGCCGCGTACGGGCCCCTGGTATTCTCCGCCATGTCCTTGATCGCCAGCGCGGAGGTGCTCGCGGTGGGCACCGAGCTCTTGCTCGGTGAGACCGTCGACAGCAACAGCGCGGAGCTCGCCCGCAGCCTGGCCGAGCACGGCGTGGACGTGTTCTGGTCGCAACGCATCGGCGACAACCTGGAGCGGCTTCGCGCAGCCCTCGAGCGCGCCACGTCGCGCAGCGACCTGGTGGTCCTGACCGGCGGGCTCGGCCCCACCGACGACGACCTCACCCGGGATGCCGTGGCGCAGGTGGCGGACGAGCGCATGCAGGCCGACCCGGAGCTCGAGGCGTGGCTGCGCGAGCGCTTCGCCGCCTTCCATCGCGCCATGCCCGAGCGCAACCTGCGCCAGACGCTGCGCATCCCGTCCGCCGAGACGCTCCCGAACCCCATCGGGACGGCTCCGGGGTGGTTGGTGCGGCTGACCCGAGTGGGCGTCGAGCGCACGATCGTGACGCTTCCCGGTCCGCCGCGCGAGATGCGCCGCATGTGGCAGCGCGAGGCACTGCCGCGCCTGCGCTTCGCGCCGAGCGGGCTCTACACGCGGACGTTCAAGACGCACGGCATCGGCGAGTCCGATGTCGCCGAGGCGCTGGGCTCGCTCACGGCCGGCGCCGCCCCGAGCGTCGCCACCTATGCCAAGCGTGACGGCGTCCACGTGCGCGTGGCGGCCAAGGCCGGCGACCTGGCCGCGGCCCGGCGACTGGCCGAGGCAACCGAGCGCGACGTCGCCCGACGCCTCGGTGACGCGGTGTGGGGCTACGACCAGGACGAGCTTCCGGAGATGGTGGTGGCTCGCCTGACAGCGCTCGGCGCGAGCGCGGCCGTGGCCGAGGGCGCCAGCGGCGGCGCACTCGCCGACGTGCTCGGCAGCGTTCCCGGGGTGGCCGAGGCCGTCAAGGGCGCCGTGATAGCATGGACGCCGGATAGCATGGCAACGCTCGGAGTAGCCAGAGACCTGTTGGCGAGGCTTCCCGGCGCCGCAGCCGAAGTGGTCGCGGCGCTCGCCTTGGGCGTGCGCGCCCTGTTCGACGTCGACTTCGGTGTCGCCGTCGGCCCTGCCGTTCCCCAAACGGAACGCGGGGCCGACGACGCGTATGGACCGGATGGGAACGAAAGCGCGGCAACGCGCGTGGTGATCGCCATTGCCGCGAGTAGCGGCACGACCGTCAAGACGCTGACCCTCCCCCCTCTGGGACGGGCCTGGCTGCGCGAACGGCTCGCCTTCACCAGCCTCTTCCTGCTCCGGTCCGTCCTCGGTTGAGCGGCGGGCGCTCAAGCGCCCACCCGCCCCCTGAGAGGTGGAGCGAGCTTGATGGACGACCAGCGCAAGAAGGCCCTCGATATCGCCATCTCGCAGATTGAGCGTCAGTTTGGTAGGGGTGCGGTGATGCGCTTGGGTGAGGAGCAGGTGGCGTTGTTGGGGGCGGGTGTGATTTCGACGGGGTCGTTGTCGGTGGATGTGGCGTTGGGGGTTGGGGGGGTGCCGCGGGGTCGGGTGGTGGAGGTGTATGGCCCGGAGTCGGGGGGGAAGACGACGTTGGCGTTGCATGTGGTGGCGGAGGCGCAGGCGGCGGGTGGGGTGGCGGCGTTTGTGGATGCGGAGCATGCGTTGGATCCTGGGTATGCGCGGGCGTTGGGGGTGCGTATCGAGGAGTTGTTGGTGAGTCAGCCTGATTCGGGGGAGCAGGCGTTGGAGATTGTGGAGTTGTTGGTGCGGTCGGGGGCGGTGGATGTGGTGGTGGTGGATAGCGTGGCGGCGTTGACGCCGCGTGCTGAGTTGGAGGGGGAGATGGGGGACGCGCATGTGGGGTTGCAGGCGCGTTTGATGTCGCAGGCGCTTCGGAAGTTGACGGCGGTGTTGGCGAAGAGTCGTGCGACGGCGATTTTCATTAATCAGGTGCGGGAGAAGATCGGGGTGTTGTACGGCAATCCGGAGGTGACGCCGGGGGGGCGGGCGTTGAAGTTCTATTCGAGTGTGCGTATGGAGGTGCGGCGTAAGGGGGATGTGAAGGTGGGGGCGGAGAAGGTGGGGAATCGGGTGCGGGTGAAGGTGACGAAGAACAAGGTGGCGCCGCCGTTTCGGGAGGCGGAGGTGGAGATCTTGTTCGGGCGGGGTATCGACCGGATCGGGGATCTGGTGAGCGTGGCGAGTGATGTGGAGGTGGTGCAGAAGTCGGGTTCGTGGTACGCGTTCGGGGAGACGCGTTTGGGGCAGGGTAAGGAGAAGGCGGTGGAGTTCCTGGCGCAGCATCCGGAGTTGCTCTCGGAGTTGCGCGAGCGCACCCTGGCCGCACTCCAGCTCGGCAAGCACACCCAGCACGCCACCAGACACGCCAACGAGGTCGCAGGACAGGATGGTGAGGCATGAGCGCGCTGGTGTGGGTCGTCCTCGTCGTCGCCGCCGCCGCCGCGGGCGCGCTCGTGGGCCAGGCGGTGCGGCGCGGACGCGACAGCGACGCGCTGAGGCAGGCCGAGGAAGCGGCCGCGGCACGCAGGGAGGAAGCCGAACGCGAGGCGCACCGCCTGCTGGAGCAGGCCACGCGCGACGGCGAGGAGCGGGCGCGGACATCACGCGAACGCTGGGAAGAGGAGGAACGGCGCGCCCGCGAGCACCTCGACGAGGACCTCGAGCGCGCCAGGCAGGCCGCTGAACAGGAGCTGGCCAGGGCCCGCGAAGACGTCGAGCGCGAGCGGGGCGAGCTCCGTGACACGCGTGAGGACATCCGTCGCGACCGCGAGAAGTTCGAGCAGCTCGAGGAGCGCCTGAACCGCCGCGGCGAACAGCAGGACGCCCGGGCGGTACGGCTCGACGAGACGGAGGAGCGCCTCGACACGCGTGAAACCGAGCTCAGGGCGCGCGACGACGCGCTGAACCAGCGCCAGGCCGAGCTCGAGAGCCAGCTCCACCAGATCGCCCAGCTCACCCGCGAGCAGGCCGCCGACATGGTGCTCGAACGGGTCGACCGCGAGCTCGAGCGCGAGAAGGCGGTCCGTATACGCGCGGCGCTCGAGAAGGCCGAAGCCGAGTCGAAGCGCAAGGCCTACAACATCGTGGCGCAGTCGATCCAGCGCAGCGCCTCGGAGGTATCCGCGGCTATCAGCGTGTCGGTGGTGCCCATCCCCAACGACGCCATGAAGGGGCGCATCATCGGCCGCGAGGGCCGCAACATCCGCGCCTTCGAGGCGCTGACAGGCGTCGACCTGATCATCGACGACACCCCCGAGGCGGTGCTGCTGTCGAGCTTCAATCCCCTCCGCCGTGAGGTGGCGACACTGGCGCTGAGCGAGCTGGTGGCGGACGGTCGCATCCACCCGGCGCGCATCGAGGAGGTCGTGCAGAAGGCACAGCAGGACATGCAGACCTACATCCGCGAGCGCGGCGACGAGGCGGCGCTGGAGACCAACGTGGTGGGGCTCAAGCCGGGGCTGCTTCAGCTGCTCGGGCGCATGCACTTCCGCACCAGCTACGGCCAGAACATCCTCAAGCATTCCGTGCAGGTCGGCCACCTCTCGGGGATCATCGCCTCCGAGCTCGGCCTCGACGCGGCCATGGCGCGTCGTGCGGGCCTGCTGCACGACATCGGCAAGTCGATCGACCGCGAGATCGAGGGTACGCACACCGAGATCGGGGCCAACCTCGGGCGCCGCTTCGGCGAGCCCAAGGAGGTCATCGACGCCATCGCCCACCACCACGACCTCGATCAGGCGGAGACCCTCTTCCCCATCATCGTCAACGCCGCAGACGCCATCTCGGCGGCGCGACCTGGCGCGCGTCGGGAGACGCTGGAAAGCTACCTCAAGCGTCTCGAGGGGCTGGAGAACATCGCCACCAGCTTCCCCGGCGTCGACAACGCCTACGCCATCCAGGCCGGCCGGGAGATCCGCATCATCGTGGAGCCCGACAAGGTCGACGACGCCTCTGCCGTGCTGCTGGCGCGGGACATCGCCAACCGCATCGAGCAGGACATGGAGTACCCGGGCCAGGTGCAGGTGACCGTGGTGCGGGAGTCGCGAGCCGTGGAGTACGCCCGCTAGGCACCAGCGTCCACCTCACGACGGGCTCGAGCGGCCGGGAACGGCGGAGCCCTCACCGGGCGTGCGGGCGGCGGGTATACTCTGCCTGGCTGTCCCGCGCCGGCGTTCCGCCGGCGGCCCACCAACGCTGCGAGGTGCCTCGTGTCCGTCAGTCCGCCCAGCGCAACCGCCACCGCGTCCCAGGGGAGCCCACGGCGGCAACGCCTGCGGCCGTGCGCCAGAGGGCGGGCATGAGGGTCGGCGAGGACGTCAAGCTCTTCTGCGGCACCGCCACGCCGGACCTCGCCCGCGCGGTGGCGAAGCACCTCGATAAGGAGCT
>CAYOXR010000145.1:0-2393 GCA_964407955.1 uncultured bacterium
GCCTGTCGGGCGGCCAGCAGCAGCGCCTGTGCATCGCCCGGTCGCTCGCCGTGGACCCGGCGGTGCTGCTGATGGACGAGCCCACCAGCGCGCTGGATCCTCAGGCGACCGCCAGGATCGAGGAGCTGCTCGCCGAGCTCAAGCAGTACGTGACCATCGTCATCGTCACCCACAACATGCAGCAGGCCGGCCGAGTGTCGGACCTGACCGTCTTCATGCACCTGGGCGAGCTCATCGAGCAAGGGCCGACCGACCAGATGTTCACGCGGCCGCAGAAGGAGCTGACCGAGCGCTACCTTTCCGGTCACTTCGGCTGAGGCGCCGCGCGCGGCGCGGCGCCCCGTGGTGTGTGGCCGGCCCCCGTCGCGGGCTCGGCGGCGGGTCCTGAGGCGGGCTCTGCCGCGCAGGGCGCGCCGTCACATGAGCAGGCCGGTCGGGTCGAAGCGGAACGACTGCAGCGTGCGCATGTAGTTGGCCCGCTCGAACGCCTCGGGATCGCCCACGTGCTGCTGGCTCATGCTCCCCTTCATCTGGTTCACGGAGGCGTACTCGCGCTCCGTCATCCAGGCCTGCATGTCCTCCAGGATGTCGGTCAGGCGCCACACGCCATTGCGCAGCAGCTCGGAGGCCAACATGGTGACGCTGGCCCCCGCCATGATCCCCTTGAGCGCGTCGATGTGACTGTGCACGCCGGTCGTGAGGGCGAAGTCCGCCGTGACGCGACCGTAGAGGATGGCGATCCAACGCAGCGGCAGGCGCAGCTCGTCCGAGCTCGACAGCACCAGATGCGGCCCCACCTCCAGCGTGTCGAGGTCGAAGTCGGGCTGGTAGAAGCGGTTGAAGAGCACCAGGCCGGTCGCGCCGGCGCGTGCCAGGCGCTGACCGAAGTTCGCCATGCTGCTGAAGTAGGGGCTCAGCTTGACCGCCACGGGGATGCTGACAAGCTCGCGTACGTCGCGCAGTACGTCGAGGTACTTGCGCTCGACGTCCTCGCCCGTGAGTGACGGGTCGGTGGCGATGTGGTAGATGTTGAGCTCCAGGGCGTCGGCGCCTGCCTCCTGGATGAGCTTGGCGTAGTGCGTCCAGCCACCCGGCGAAGCGCCGTTGAGGCTGCCGATGATGGGGATGTCCACGGCGCCCTTGGCCGCCCGGATGAGCTCCAGGTAACCATCCGGACCGACGTTGAACTCCTCCGGTTCGGGAAAGAAGCTCAGCGCCTCGGCGTACGACTCGGTGCCGTAGCTGAGGTAGTGCTCGAGGCTGAGGCTCTCGTGCTCGATCTGCTCCTCGAACAGCGAGTACATCACCACCGCGCTGGCGCCGGCATCCTCCAGGCGACGGATGCCGTCGAGCGTCTGGGACAGCGGTGAAGCCGACGGCACCAGCGGGTGCTTGAGGTCGAGGCCCAGGTAACGGGTGGTCATATCGACGGCGCCGTTCATCGCTCGGCTCCTTCCGTGCCCGCCGCCGGACCGCTCGGTGCGGCCGTCTCGTGCTTCGGCGCCGGCTGCGAGGCGGTGTCCGGCGCCCCCTTGGCGAGGCGTTCGTAGGCGGCCCAGTGCCGCGTGACGGCCTCCTGGGCCTCGGCCATCAAGCGGTCGGCGTCGTCGGGGCTGGTCTGCTTGAGCATGCGGTAGCGGTTCTCGGCCAGGGCGTACTCCGAGAAGCGGATCTTGGGCGGACGCGAGTCCAGCTGGAAGGGGTTCTTGCCTTGGTTGGCCAGCCGCGGGTCGAAGCGGTACAGCGGCCAGTAGCCCGACAGCGAGGCGTTCTTCTGCTGCTCCATGCCCTTTGCCATGTCGATGCCGTGCTCGATGCAGTGGCTGTAGGCGATGACCAACGACGGCCCGTCGTAGCTCTCCGCTTCGAGCAGAGCGCGCACCGTCTGAGCGTCGCTCGCGCCCATGGCGATCTGGGCCACGTACACGTAGCCGTACTGCATGGCGATGAGTCCGAGGTCCTTCTTGGGCGTGCGCTTGCCGCCGGCGGCGAACTTGGCCACCGCGCCCAGGCCCGTTGCCTTGGAGGACTGGCCGCCGGTGTTGGAGTAGACCTCGGTGTCGAGCACCAGCACGTTGACGTCGCGCCCACTGGCGAGAACGTGGTCGAGGCCGCCGTAGCCGATGTCGTAGGCCCAGCCGTCCCCGCCCACGATCCACACGCTCCGCTTCACGAGCACGTCGGCGAGGCTGAGCAGGTCGTGCGCGTCGGCACCGTCCATGCCGCTGAGGCGGCGCTTGAGCTCCTTCACGCGGGCCCGCTGGGCGGCGATGCCCGCTTCGTCCGACTGGTCGGCGTTCAGGATGGCCGTCACCAGGTCGCCCTCGGAGCCGCCCACCGCGAAGTGCTCGACGTCGACCGGCGGCCGCATGGTGTCCGCGCTGATGTGGCTG
>CAYOXR010000146.1:0-4517 GCA_964407955.1 uncultured bacterium
GAGCAGGTCCTGGCTGACCGCGATGATGCCGAAGCGGGTGTGCTGACCGGTCGACGTGATGTATGGCGTGGTGTCGGTCTGGTCGACCAGCGAGTTGTACCCGCTTGCCCGCACGATGTACTCGGGGTTCGCGATGGGACCCATGCTCTGAGCGCTCACGCCGCGCGTGTCCACCGGCTTGAGGCGCATGCTCGCGCTCGGAGCGATGGCGAGGGCCACCTCATGCGGTTTCGTCGCGCTGCGGGGGGCACTGAAGGCTGTGATCAGGGCGACAATGACGAGCCCGAGGGCCACAAGCTTGCCGCTGATGTGGAATGCCATCCACACCTCCCAAACCAAACGATCCTATACCCTCGGGGCACCCTGAGCGTGACGCATGGAGAACACGGCCCGCAGGGCACCGGACGCGCCGCCACCCGCGGCTCGTCCCGGACCGGCGATCGCGGCCGGGATGCCGAGGACAGCGCCCGGGGGCCGGCAGCGATCGGAACCGGATCATACGCCTCGGTCCGGCACCGCTCCTCCTTCGAGCTTGCCAGTCGTGGCGGCGAAGCGGGTGAGCAAATGCAGACCGTTCCTTCATGAGCGCGCGCCCCGCGAAGCGTCCGGGGCTGGCGACGTTTCCGGCGCCTGGAGCACGTCGAGCGACCGGAGCGCCGCCGGACCGCGCCGGCCTGCACGCCCAGCGGGTACAATCGTCGCGCTCGGGACTATGGATCACGGTGCGCTGACCTTCACACGCGACGTCGAGCGCGGGCCCGCCCGCCTCGGCACCCTGCGCACGGCACACGGCAGCGTGCGCACGCCAGCGTTCGTGGTGGTGGCCACGCAGGCGAGCGTGAAGGGCGTGTCCGCCGAGGCCGCGGCCCGCGCGGGCACGCAGCTGCTGTTCGCCAACACCTACCACCTGTACCTGCGGCCCGGCGCCGAGGTGGTGGCCCGCCACGGCGGTCTGCATCGCTTCATGAACTGGCGTGGGCCCATCCTCACGGACTCCGGCGGCTTCCAGGTGTTCTCGCTGGGCGCCTCGATCGAGCATGGCGTGGGCAAGGTGGCCTCCATCTTCCCGGGCGAGCGGTCCGCGCCTCGGCTGGCAGGAGGCGGGTCGAGGGTACGCATCAGCGACCAGGGCGTGCGCTTCAAGAGCCATATCGACGGCAGCCTGCACGACTTCTCCCCGGAGATCTCGGTCGCGGTGCAGCGCGCGTTGGGCGCGGACATGGTGCTCGCCTTCGACGAGTGCACCAGCCCCCTCCACGACGAGGCGTACACGCGCGCGTCGATGGAACGCACGCACCGCTGGGCGGAGCGCAGCCTGGCCGCCTTCGAGGGGTCGTCACCGCGGCACGGTTACCCGCAGGCGCTCTTCGGGGTGGTACAGGGCGGCGCGTTCCGGGAGCTGAGGGAAGCGAGTGCAGCGGCCATCGGCGCCATGCCCTTCGACGGTATCGCCATCGGCGGCAACCTCGGCGCCACGTTGAGCGACATGTACGCCGTGCTCGATTGGACCATCCCGCGTCTGCCGGCCGGCCGGCCGCGGCACCTGCTGGGCATCGGCGACGTGCCGAGCATCCTGGAGGCGGTCGAGCGCGGGATCGACACCTTCGACTGCGTCGCGCCGACGCGCAATGCCCGCAACGGAGCGGCGTTCGTCCGCCGCGGCGACGAGGGCGAGCGCGTGCCGGGGTTCCGCATCAATCTGCGCAACGCCCGCTTCGTCGACGACGTCAGGCCGCTGGAGGCGGGCTGCGATTGCGACACCTGCCGCAGCTACAGCCGCGCGTACCTGCGGCACCTGTTCAAGGCCAACGAGCAGCTCGGTCAGCAGCTCACGACGGTCCACAACCTGCGCTTCATGGCGAGGCTCATGAGCGACGTCCGCGACAGTCTGGAGCGGGACGAGTTCGCGGCGTTCAAGGCGGAGCTCCTCGCCGGCGGCTGAGCTGCGCTCGCAACGCGCGCGGAGCCGGCCCGCCTCGCGGCCCGCTGGCTCAGAAGTTCTTCTCGATCAGGTCGATCTCGGTGCCGTCCTGGGTCACGAAGCGCACGACGCCGACGCCGGGGACGAAGAAGAGGTCCATGACGGTGTGCGCGCCGTTGCTCGTCACGGTCTGCTGACGGATCTGCAGGGCGTTGAAGCGCCCCGCCTCGGTCTTCACGCCGCGGATGCCCAGCACCTGAGCCGACAGCGTGATGTCGAAGCCGGGCAGCTTGGTGGTGCTCTGCCACTGCATGCCGGGTCGCAGCGGGCCGGCCGGATAGATGCTGAGCGGCGGATCGTAGCTCGTGATCTTGCCCCCGGCGGCCGTGCCAAGCGACCTCACCCCCTGGTCGGTGAACTGCAGGTAGTCCTCCGAGACCGGCACGCCGTTGAAGAAGTGGGTCAGCACCATCACCTGATGGCCGTCGACGGTGCGCGGCCCGCTGAGCTGCTGGGTCTCTCCGCTGGAATACGTCCAGCTCAGCCCCGCCTTGGAGGGGTAGTAGCCGTTCGGGGCGGCCGCCAGGGACCAGGCCGTGAGCGCGGTCACGAGCAGCACCGCGAGCGGCGCGCCGCAGCGAGCGAGACGCGGCGGGCGGCCTGTCGTGACTCGGCGAAGCCGCCCGGTTCCGCTCGCCATCAAACGTCCTCGCGGCTGAGCTCGGCGGCGCGCTGGCTGGCCTGCTCGACGGCGTCGATGAGCGCGAAGCGGAGCCGGTGTCGTTCGAGCGTGCGCACGCCGGCGATGGCGGTGCCGCCCGCGCTGGCGACCTCGTCCTTGAGCTCGCTGGGACTCTTCGTCTCCAGGAGCTGCGAGGTGGCAAGGAGCACCTGACGTGCCAGGTCCTGGGCGGTGTCGCGGTCGAGGCCGGTGCGCACGCCGCCGTCGGCGAGGGCCTCGGCAACGACCGCGACGAAGGCGGGCCCCGAGCCGGCGAGGCCGGTGAAGGCGTCGAAGGACGCCTCCGGAAGGTCGTAGACCCGCCCCACCGATCCGAACAGGGTGCGTGCCATGGCCATGTCGTCTGCCGTCGCCTCGGGGAGCGCCGACAGCGCCGTGGCGCTGATCCCGATGCTGGCGCCAAGGTTGGGCATGGCCCGGATAACACGTTGAGAGCCGACCCGGCGGGCGATCGTGCGCGCCGTGACGCCGGCCATGATGGAGATGAACGAGGCGTTGCGTTGCGCCACCAGCGGCGCCACGGTGTCGAACGACTGCGGCTTCACAGACAGCAGCACGCGCTCGGCGTGGTGAAGCGCGTCATCGTCGAGGCCGGTGACGCCGTAACGCTGCGACAGCTCGGCCAGTCGGCCCGCGTCGGGATGGTAGATGCCGATCTCGTCGGGTGCCAGCACGGTGGCGCGCAGCGCCCCCTGCAGCACCGCGCCGCCCATCTTGCCGGCGCCGACGATGGCGAGCCGCACACTGCTCATCGCCACCCCTCCTGGCGCCGCTGTATGGCCGTCCATCGCGTCACGGCGCCATCCTATCCCGCCGGCACGGCGCGGGCCGCGTAGATAGGCCACAGGCGGCGGACCGCCGTGCGGCGCGCCCGTTCACGGCGCAGGCTCGACCAGCTCGACGAGCACGCCCCCGGTGAAGCGGGGGTGGACGAAGGCGATGCGGGTGCCGGCCCGGCCGCGTCGGGGCACGCTGTCCAGCAGCGGCGCGCCGGCCTCGGCGAGGCGTCCGAGCAGCGCCTCCAGATCGGTGACGCGCAGCGCGACGTGATGCAGGCCGGGGCCGCGCCGTGCCAGGAAGCGCGCAACCGGCCCGTCTTCCGTGAGCGGCGCCATGAGCTCCACGAGCGCCGTGCCCGCCCGGAGCGGGCGAACGCGCACGCCCTGGTCGGCGACGGTCTCGTCGGGACCCGCGACCTCCAGGCCCAGGGCCCGATACGCGGCCGTGGCCGCGTCCAGGTCGCTCACTGCGAT
The DNA here is from genome assembly GCA_964407955.1 of uncultured bacterium. Taxonomy (GTDB): domain Bacteria; phylum Deinococcota; class Deinococci; order Deinococcales; family Trueperaceae; genus JASBRS01. The sequence goes on from CAYOXR010000146.1 coordinate 3,917, forward strand.
GGCGACGTGATCCATGGCGAGGTCGCCGAGCGCCGCCGGCAGTGGCGGCGCAGCGCTCATCGTGGTCGCGGTGCCATGGCCACGAGCAGCACCACGTTGCTGGTGGACTCGTTGCGTACGCCGTGCGACTCGCCTGCGCGAGCGATGACGGCCGTCCCCTCGGGCAGGAGCTCCTGCTCGCCACCCACCTCGAACAACGCCTCGCCCTCCGCCACGACGTAGACCTTGTCGGCGTCGTCGTGCCGGTGCACGCGCTGAGCCTGTCCGGGGCGCAGGCAGTACAGGTCGAACAACAGCCGCTCGCTCTCGAATAGCGGGACCTTGTTCAGCGTGCTGGCGAAGGCGCGCTTCTTGGCCAGGGTGACCGTGTCCATGCGGTCAGCATACCCGTCGCGGCTCAGCGGATGCCGGGCGGAACCTGTGCGGGTGGGGGCTCCGGCAGGTTGGGTGGCATGGGCACGCCCTCGAGCCGTTTGACCACGCCGTTCTCGTTGCAGCCGACATAGAAGGGACAGCGCAGGCACTCGGACCACACCCGCGGGTGCAGATCCTTGGACTTGTCGATGAGCGAGAAGCCGCAGCGTTCGAAGAACGCCACCTC
>CAYOXR010000147.1:0-2341 GCA_964407955.1 uncultured bacterium
CCCCCTCCGGAATGATCCCGACTGGCTCTGCTGGGTTGCCCTTGGGGCGGTGGATGGGCGCATGGCGGCCAGCAGGCGACCGATTCCACGTGGGTGGTGGCCCGACTTGGCGAGCCCCTATGAACAGCGGTACCCGCTTCGCTTCCCTGGCGAAGGCGCATCTCAAGCAGCCCGCGGATTGGAGCGGGCCGTGGCGGATCATGGTCCGGGAGGAGGCGCACATGTCGATTGAGCGGATCGATGCGGACCTCTGCACGGGCTGCGGTCGCTGCGTCAACAGTTGCAGCATGGACGTCATCCGGATGGACGACGAGGGGCGCACCGCAGTGATCCGTTACCCGCAGGACTGCATCATCTGTCACTTCTGCGCCCTCGACTGCCCCGTGGATGCGGTGACCGTCTCGCCTGACAAGACTGAGCCGCTGACGGTGAGTTGGGGCTGACCCGCCGGCTGTGATACCCGGGACCGGCGTCGTGCCCAGACTCGCAGGTGCGGAGCGACGCGAGATTGATCCGTGTCAAGGTTCAGTACCCGTGCTACGCATTGGCTTCAGTTGCTCTGCGACACTGATCTCCTCTGAGTCCTGAGCAGTGGTCCGGTTCCGCGGTCTGCCTTTGGGGATCGCGAAGGCGCCGAGTTCCTTGCTGCGATCGTGGTGGATCGCGTGCGTGCAGAGCAGCTCGCCGCCCTTTGCGACGCGCACCTTGCCCCTGGCGATCCGTACCTCGACCTGCTCGCCGCTGAGCTGCTTGGCGACCAGGTAGGTGCCGCCGGCGAAGCTGATCGCGCCCTTGGGGTCGACGGTGCGCAGCACGAAGCGGCCGGCCAGCTGCCGTGCCTGGCCCGGTGCACGCTGCAGGCGCCCCGCCGACGCGGCCGGCCGGCGGCGCGCGTGGCAGGCGAGGAAGACGCCGCGGTGGCGGACCTCGACCAGGCCGTCGGCTCTCGTCAGGATCTCCACGGTCTCGCCCTCGAGGTAGGCGCCCACGTAGTAGTCGAAGCCGTCGAGGCTGATGCGCCCGCCCTCGCGCACGCGCCGCGTGACCAGCTCGCCCTCACCGGGCGCGTACTCGCTCTCGGCTTCGGCGTCGACCTCGGTAGCTACAGCTACGACGACTGCGGCCGCCTCACCGCGGCGGGCGGCGTCAGCTACGCCTACAACGGCGCCGGCGCCCCCACCGAGATCACCAACGCCTCGACCGCCGAGCTGCACTACACGGCGCACCAGCGCCTCGCGCGCCGCGTCGCCGGCTCGGGCACCGAGACCGACTACAGCTGGGATGCGACCAACGCCCGGCGCACGAGCGCAGACGACGGCAGCGCCGCCGACAAGGTCAGCTACGCATTCGCCGCCGACGGCAGCCTCACCTCGACCACGATCGGCAGCTCCACCACCAGCTACACCTACGACGCCTCCGGCCAGCGCCTCACCCAGGAGACCGCGGACGGCCAGGTCACGAGCTACACCTACGCGGGCACCAAGCTGCTCGCCCTGCACGGCGTAGACGGCAGCGCGAGCTGGTCGATCGCCTACCTCTACAACCCCGACGGACGCCCCTACGCCGGCTACTACGAGGCGGCCTCAGGCGGCACCACCACGGCGCAGATCTGGTTCGCGATCGTCTGCGACCTGCGCGGCGACGTGCTCGAGCTGCTCGACGCAGACGGGGCGCGCTTCGCCAGCTACCGCTACACCGCCTGGGGCGCGTCCTCGGGCGGCGGCGGCGACGGCATCCTCACGCGCGGCGTCGGTCCGATCAGCGCCGGCGACGCCGCGGCGCTCGCCTCACGCCAGGTGCTGCGCTACTGCGGCTACGCCTACGATGCGGCCACCGGGCTCTACTACTGCGCGGCGCGCTACTACGACCCGGTGACGCACCAGTTCATCAGCCGCGACCCCGACTGCGCCGACGGCGCCGAGAGCCCCTACCAGTACTGCGCCGACAACCCCACCCTGGCGAACGACCCCAGCGGCACGCGGCCGCTGATCGGCGACGGCTACGAGGCGCGCTGGAACGGCCACAGCTGGGACGCGGTCAAGCTCGAGACCACGTCGACGAAGGACAGTTGGATCAGCTCGCGGCACGGCTACGGCCCCACGCCCGGCGCCGGGCCGCAGGCGAAGAGCGTCGGCATGGACAAGGCCGTGACGCGGAGTCCGTCGACATCCCGGAACATCGTCCTTGTATCGTTTGCTGGCCGCGGTCTGCCTCTCGGAGTCACTCCCCAGTCGGTTGAGGACAGCGTCGGCGGCGGCACGAGTGCAGACGGTCCTGGATGGAGCAGCAGTTCCGGAAGCGATGGTTCCGGCGGCGAAGGCGGCCTACCGTCGACTGGGCA
>CAYOXR010000148.1:0-6414 GCA_964407955.1 uncultured bacterium
CGCGTTCGAGGCCACCTCTGCACGAAACGGAAGGGAGCCGGCTCGGGCCCCGTCAACGCGGCGCCCGAGTCGGCTCCATGATCGTCTTGCTACAAGCGGCTACGCGCCCGAGGCCAGGTAGGCCGTGACGTCGTTGCCGGACTGGTGGAATACCCCGTGCACCGTCATGCCGGCGTTGGTGAAGTCGTAGGCGATGACGTTGGCCGTGCCGGTGTCGAGCTGCTTGGCCGTGAAGCCCATGCCCGTCATGGCGCTCACGTAGTCGGCTGCAACGCTGCTAACCAGGACGTTCTCGTGGACGACCTGGAAGCCTTCGCTACCAGCGGTGCCGTACGTCTCGACGTCGCCCAGCCCGCCGAAGCCCGGATACACGTCGGTGCCGTTGTAGAGGGTGGTGGGGCCCATGCCCTGAACGAGGATGGCGGGCAGGGAGCTGATGGAGCCGGCGCTCGAGACGTGCACGGTGAGCTGGTTGCCACTGAACGACAGGCCGATGTAGCCGGTGTCGATCTCGGCGTTGGTGAAATCGAAGGCGCCCGTGCTGTAGTTGAACGTGACTCCGGCTGCCGAGACCATGGCAGGGATGGCGAGAGCGATGATGGCTAGAGGAACCAGATAGACACGCTTCATGAGTTCTCCTTGTTCTCCCTTGTTCTCCATGTTCGCGCGCGCGTGCGCGCACCAGACGGTCGGCGACGGCGTCGCAATTCGAGGACCGGGTCCGGGCCTTCCCCAAAGACCGCCCGCAGTGTGCGACCAAGTCTTGCAGGCGTCATTGCTGGGGCGTGCAATGCGGGTGCACGGGGGAGGAGAGTGTGATGTGAGAGGGCTGAGAATCCTGCCATGCGCGGCTCGGGGATGGGCTGCCACGCGTCTGGTCCGCTCTCACGCTGAGGTGCACGATCCGCGAAGGGCGCGCAGCAACGCCGTCAAGAGCCTGTGAAGAGGCCGTGGCTTTGCGGCTGCGTCGTCGTGGACCGAGGCAGCCTCGCCAGCACGCCGCGAACACGTTCAGGACGACGTGTGTTCGTGGTCGTCGTCGACGCCTGGGGCCGGTTCAGGGCCACGCCCGCGCTCCGTGTTGCGGCCCGGGTTGTGACCGGTTTCACTGTCGGCCTCGACGGCGGTGCCTGGGTCGCCGCCCCGGCTCTTCGCATCTTCGTCGCTCGTGCCTGCATCGGAGCCCGCTTGCCGCGCGCGCCGGCGTCCGCGCGCTCCGCGCGCGCGTACCAGCACCGTGCCGCCGGCGGCAGGACCTATGGCGTAGCGGCTGTAGTAGGTGAGCAGGCGCCAGGCGAGGATGGCCGCCCCGATGTAGCCGCCGCCGCCCTCCGCGCTGAACAGCGACGCCGAGGCGATCTCCATGATGCCGGCGCCGCCGGGCGTGGGGAACAGGAAGGAGACCACCATGGGCAGCTGCACCGCGGCGATGGTGGGGAGCAGCGGCGGGCGCGCACCCATCCCCACGAGGATGAAGTAGAACGCCAGGTAGGTGGCGATGTACAGCCCGGCGGTCAGCGCGTGCAGGATGACCTGCAGGCCGATGCCGCGGCGCGAGAACTCGCTCGTGGCCTGCGCCACCCCGTCCAGGAACTCGAGGGCGGGCACGCGCCAGCGCCTCAGGAAGCGCAGCCGCATCACCGGCCCCACCACGGCCTTGATCCAGTGCAGCCGGTACGCCAGCACGTAGTTGAGCGACAGGAACAGCACGCTGAGCGGCACCGCCAGCGCCACCGGCGAGGTGTTGCGCAGCAGGTCGGTCGAGTGACCCAGCGCGACCAGCCCGATCGGCACCGACCAGGTCAGGAAGAACAGATCGACCACCCACACGTAGACGTTGACCGACCAGGCGCGCGAGGCCGGCACGCCGTCGCGCACCAGGGAAAGCACCACGGCCGGCGCCTGGCCGCTGCCGCCCGGCGTGATGGCGGCGCTGAGCAGGCCAAGCGTGTAGGCCCGCAGCGAGCGTCCGAAGCCCACCGGCTCGCCGGTCATGCTCGTGAGCAGGGCCAGGCGAAGGCCGCCGAACAGGTAGTTCGTGGCCGTCAGCAGCGCGCCCACGGCGAGCGCCCACACCGGCACCTGTGCGACCGTGGTGATGCTCTCGCCGAGCCACCAGAAGGTGGCCAGCACACCCAGCACGCCCAGCACGATCGAGAGGGCGATGGCACGTCCTATGGCATGACCCCTTCCGGTGGAGTCGAGTGGGCCCGCGCTCGCCTGACGGAGGCCGTTCGAGCCGTCCGCCGCGCGCCGGCCGGGCGCGCTGCGCGCGTGCGCTCTGCCGGACAGTCTAGCAAGCACGTGCGCCCGACCCGCCGTCAGGGAGGGCGGGCGCGCCGTGTCGCTCGCCGCCGGCGCGGGAGCGGCCGCGACGCCTAAGCTGGATGCATGTGGCCCGAGGACTTCGTGTGGCGCGGCCCGGTTCCGCCGCCCGGACGCTGGGGCCGGCCCGGCCTGGTGATGCTCTTCAACCTGGAGTGCGCGGCCTGCGTATCGCGCGGCGTGCCGCTGATCAAGCGCGTCGCGGCGGAGCGCGGCGACGCCCTGCAGCTCGTCATGGTGCACACCGCCTACGGCCACCGGCAGCATCCGCGCGAGGCGCTGGTGCCGGCGCTCGAGCGCTTCGCCGGCGCCTTCGCGCGCCTGGAGGTTCCCGTCGCGCTGGACCTCGACGGCTCGCTGGCGGCGGCCTGGGGCGCGGAGGGCACACCGCACTGGCTGATCTACGATGCGGTGGGGCGGCGTCTTCGCAGCGTCTACGGCTCGCAGGAGAACGCCCAGACGCGGCTCGCCTACGCCCTCGACGAGCTGCTGGCGGGCGGCGAGGGGGACGCTCCGGCGTCGTAGGAGAGCGGCGCGCACGCAGCGCGCACGCGGAACGCACGCCGTGCGGTGCGGGTCCGGATGGTCCGCGGCTGCCCCACGGGTGGACGCTGCGCCCTTCGGCGATATCGAGCCGGGACGCCGGCCCGTACCGCTGCGCTGGAGCCTCGGCTAGCATGGGAGAACGGTCGCCGCACCGGCGGCGGGCCCGGCAGGCGGTCGTGACCGGGCACAGGCCCGGGCGCGGGGCGAGCCGGTCCCGGCCGACGCCCCGCCTGCGGGCGGACGTCAGGCTTGCCGGCTGGGTGCATGGACCGGGCGCATGGACCGGGCGCATGGAGGGACACGCGATGGCGACCAGCGACACGGGACCGAACGACGCAGGGCCGAACGACACGGGGCCGAACGACACGGGACCGAACGACATGCGCGGTCGCGAGGGCGCGGGCCAGGCCGAAGACGCAGGCGCGCCGGACCGGCGCGAGAGGCGAATGAGCACGGTCGGCGTGGTGCTGGTGATCGTCGGCGCCCTGGCGCTGCTCGGTAACCTGGGCGTGTTCCAGGGCATAGGCAACGTCATCGGCATGGCCATCTTCGCCGTGCTCGGCGGGCTGGCGCTCAGCCACTACCTGCGCCGGCGGCGCATCCGCTCGCTCATCGGCGCGTTCGTGCTGTTCGGCCTGGCCGCCGCCACGGTGGGCGGGGGCTCGGCCGGCTTCTACTTCCTGGGCCTGATCGGCGTCGGGTTCGCGGCGGTGTACTACGTGGACCGGGAGCGCTGGTGGGCGATCATCCCAGCCGGCACGCTGATGTCGCTGGCGGTGGTGGCCGGCCTGAGCAGCTGGGCGCCGGGCTACGACCCCACCTGGGTGCTGTTCCTGGGGCTGGCGCTGACCTTCGGCGTGATCTATCTGCTTCCCGGCACGGCCAGGGCGTGGGCCATCTACGTTGCCCTCGCCTGCCTGGTGCTGGCGGTGCTGGGCGTCAGGGTCGGCGGAAACTGGCTTGTGCCGATCGCGCTGGTGGTGATCGGCCTGTACATGCTGGTGCGCCAGGGCGCCGAGCGGGAGCGGGGGAGGATGACGGCGGGTCCGGCGGCAGGCGGCTCGGGCGAGCGTGGCGAGCCGGGGGCCGCGGATGGCCGGCAGGGCGCGGCGCCAACGCCGGATGCGACCGAGGCGCCCGCCGGCGAGGCACCCACCGCTTCGCCCGGGGAGAGTGGTGCGGCGGGCGAGGCGTCGCGCGAGGAAGACTGAGTCTTGGCGCGCGCCTGGCGAGCCGGTCGCGCCCGGCGTGCGGGAGCGGCGACGGGTGCCCGCTGCCGGAAGTTGCGTAGCGCGCGCGGAGTGAGCTAAGATTGTCGGGCTGTGCGCTCGCGGGCCGGACCCCCGAGCAGGGGGCGCCGGCGAGACACGCGAGCCGAACCGGTCTCGACATCCCAATCCCTGCGGGAGACGACGATGAAGTACAACAAAGGCGCCATCCTGCGCTCGATCGAGCAGCCCTTCATGCGCGACGACGTGCCCCACTTCGACAGCGGCGACACCATCCGCGTCGACTACAAGGTGGTCGAGGGCAACCGTAGCCGCATCCAGGCGTTCGAGGGCGTGGTCATCGCCAAGAAGAACGGCAAGGGCTCGCGCGCCACCTTCACCCTGCGCAAGGTGTCTTTCGGTGAGGGCGTCGAGCGCGTCTTCCCGATCAACTCGCCGCTGATCGACAAGATCGTGGTGGTCCGCCGCGGCCGCACGCGCCGCGCTAAGCTCTACTACCTGCGCGAGCTGCGCGGTAAGCGCGCCCGCCTGCGCACCGACCTCGGCCGCCAGGAGATGGACCGCGCCGCCGCCCGCGCCGCCAGAGAGGCCGAGCAGAACGGCAACGGTGAGGCCAAGGAAGGCGCCGACAGCGAGGAGTGAGGGGCCGCGCGCTGGGGCCGCGCCGCTGAGCTTCGCACCAACAACGCAAACCAGCCGCTTCGGCTCCGGCCGAGGGTCTTCGACGTCTGTGTAGGCGGGGCGGGCCCCTGCCTCGGCGGCCACGTGGCTTGATCAACCTCCATCGGAAAGACTTCGCGGCGGCCGGGTGCGTTCGCAGCTTAGGCTGAGGTCCGTGTATCCGGTTCTGGTTGACCCAACGGGTGTGGCGGCGTGGACCTGCTCGAGCGTGACGACGATCTCACGCGCCTGACCGGCACGCTGCCCGGCGCCAGGCGCGGCGGGGCGCTGGTGCTGCTGGGCGGCGAGGCGGGCGTCGGCAAGACCGCCTTCCTGCGGGCCGTTGCCGAGCGCCTGCAGGATCGGGCGGAGGTGCTGTGGGGCGACTGCGACCCGCTCAGCACCCCGCAGCCGCTGGCGCCGGTGCTCGACTTCGCGCCGGCGCTGCTCGGCCGGACACCGGGCGAGGCGGCGGCCGACGCCCTGGCGCGCGACACCTTCTTCCGGGCGGTGCTGGAACGTCTCGATGGAGGCCGCGCGCACTTTGTCGTCATCGAGGACGTGCACTGGGCCGACGAGGCCACGCTGGACCTGCTCCGCTTCCTGAGCCGGCGCCTCACGAAGGCGCGGGTGCTGCTGGTATGCAGCTACCGTGATGACGGCCTCGGCCCGCGCCACCCGCTGCGGCTGCTGCTCGGTCACCTGGACGGCGCACCGTCGGTCGAGCGGCTGCACCTGGAGCCCTTGTCGGCCGCGGCGGTGCGCACGTTGAGCGCGGGGACCGGCCTGGACGCCGCCGAGCTCCACCGCCGCACCGGCGGCAACGCGTTCTACGTGACCGAGGTGGTGGCGGGGGCCGTTCGAGGGCGTGGCGCGACGCCGACGGGCGCGGAGCCTTCCGCGCGCGCCCGGCCGGGGGAGCCCGTGGTCGTTTCCGAGACGCCGGTGGCGGCGCTCGCGAACGCCTCTGCCCCCGCTTCCAACCTCGGCCCCGCCGCCGGCCAGCCAGCGGTCCCGGCGACCGTGCGCGACGCCGTGCTGGCGCGCGCGGCGGCCCTGGACGAGGGTGCCCGGGCGGTGCTCGAGGTGGCGGCGGTGCTCGGTGCTCGAGCCGAGCCGTGGCTGGTCGAGGCGGTGCTGGGCGACGCCGAGGCCGGCATCGACGCCTGCGTGGCGAGCGGAATGCTGACGCACGACGGCTACGTCCTGTCGTTGCGACACGAGCTGGCGCGTGAGGCGGTGGCGGCTGCCGTGCCGCCCGAGCGCCGGCGCCGCATCCACGCCGGCGTGCTGGCCGCGCTCGAGGACGCGCCGGATGCGCAGCTCGACCTCGCCCGCCTGGCGCACCACGCCGAGGAGGCGCACGACGCCGTGGCGGTGCTCGCCTACGCCCCCGAGGCGGGGCGCCAGGCCGCGCGCCTCGGCGCGCATCGCGAGGCGGTGCAGCAGTACGCCCGCGCCCTGCGCTTCGCCGGCGATCTCCCGGCGCGGGAGCGCGCGCCCCTGCTGGAGGCGTTCGCCCAGGCGCACCCCGTGATCGCCCACACCAGCGAGACGCTGGAGGCGCAGGCGGAGGCGGCGCGACTGTGGCGGGAGCTGGAGGAGCCTGCCTCGGAGGGGGCCGCGCTCGCCCGCTTGAGCGGCCTCTACGTGG
>CAYOXR010000149.1:0-6196 GCA_964407955.1 uncultured bacterium
GCCATCAACCCGCTCGACCCGAACATCGTCGCGGCCGGCGCGAACGACGAGGTCGACCTGCAGCCCTGCAACGACGATCCGTCGGTGGGTTGCCCCTTCACATCGGGCGTCGGCGTCTCGGGCATCTACTTCTCGCTTGACGGCGGCGCTAGCTGGGTGCAGCCGACGTACCTGAATGGCGGCCTGACCGCCGCCGGCTGCAATTCTGCGGACGCCAATTGCGCGGCCACCACCGGCGCCATCCACACGCTTCCCAACTACGCCGCCGCGGGCCTGGTGTCCGACGGCGACCCCGCCCTCGCCTTCGGGCCCGCGCCGAGTGCGAGCGGCTTCTCGTGGGACAACGGCGTGCGCCTGTACTACGGCAACCTCACGTCGAACCTTGGCAGTACCCGCAGCGAGACGGCCTTCAAGGGCTACGAGGCGATCGCCGTGTCGTACACGGACAACGTGGCGTCTGCCGCCAACGGGAACGCGGACGCCTGGAGCGACCCCGTCATCGTCTCGAAGCAGAACGCTGCCCTGTTCTCCGACAAGGACGCGCTCTGGGCCGACAACAACGCCAACAGCCCGTACTTCGGCAACGTCTACATGTGCAACGTCGCCTTCCGCAGCCAGGAGATGAGCCCGTACTCGTTGCCGAACCCCGTCATCGTCTCCCGTTCGACCGACGGCGGCGCCACCTGGAGCAACCAGCAGATCTCGCCGGCCGCCAACAACCTGACCGGCAACGGACGCCAGGGCTGTGCCGTGCGCACCGATAGCCAAGGCGTCGTGTACGTGTTCTACCTGGGCGCGAGCCACAAGAAGAGCCACCCGCCGGTGAACGACTCGGCCATCCTGATGGCGCGCTCGACCAACGGCGGTCTGAGCTTCCGGCCGGCCCGGGTCGTCAGCACGGTGACCGAGTGCGGCCTGTACTCCAGCACGGGCGGCGACGTCTTCTTCGACGGCATCGCCGGCGCGCGCACCGACAGCTTCCCCAGCGTCGACATCGCCAACGGCGCGCCCGACAACACCGACGCCAGCGACGCCATCGCCGTGACGTGGTGCGACGCCAGTAACGGGGTGGACAACGAGCAAGCCCTGGTGACCATCTCCACGGACGGCGGCACGCACTGGAGCACGCCGACCAACGGGGCCGCAAGCGGCGACCGGCCGGACTTCCCGTCGATCGCCATCTCGCCGGGCGGCAGCGACGTGTACCTGACGTACATGGCGTTCCTCGACCCCTACCAATACGACACCACGAGCTCGCGGCGTATGCAGGGCGTCGTCAGGCATGCGACCCGCGACGGAACCAGCCTCGTGAACTGGAGCACTCCGTACCGAGACACCAGCGGTGACGCACGCGCCTCCAGCGCCAACAGCCTCACCGCTGAGTTCCTCGGTGACTACACGTACACCGCCGCCACGAGCGAGAACGTCGTGGCGTTGTGGACGTCCAGCGCGGGCGCAGTGTGTAGCGCCGTCAACGCCTACCGCACGGGCGGCGACCCGGTCAGCGTGCCGAACGACTGCGGAGTCAACTCCACCTTCGGGAACACCGACATCGCCAGCTACGCCGCGCCGATCCCATAGACCGACCCGGCACGCTGACGCACGCTCAATGACGTAGGCTCGCTCAGGTTCGCTCACTGCGGGGGGGGCGCCCCACATCGGGGGGCGCCCGCCGGCTTGCCGACGTTCAGCGGTGGAACCGCTCACGGCGTCATGCCATACTGCGTGGGCATATGACAGCCAACGTCGGGAAGCCGGGAACTGCGCGCATTCTCTTCGTGGGGGACGTGGTCGGCGAGGCGGGCATCGCCCACCTCGAGGGCTGCCTCCCGCAGCTGCGGGCCGCGCTGAAGGCCGATTTCGTCGTGGTGAACGGCGAGAACGCCGCCATCGCGGGGCCCAACCCGTACTACGGGTGCGGCATGACGCAGCGCGACCTCGAGCGCCTGCTCGCCTTGGGCGTCGACGTGATCACCGGCGGGAACCACTCCTGGGACGGCAGCCACGTGGACGCGGTGCTCCGCGACCCACGCGTTCTCCGCCCGCTCAACACCAGCCCCCTGGCTCCCGGTCGCGGCGCCGTGATCGTCGGCGACGGGGCGCTGCGCCTGGGGGTGGTGAACCTGGCGAGCCGCACCGCCATCCCGGGCGTGGACGCTCCCTACGACGCGCTTCAGCGCCAGCTCGAGGCGTGGGCGGGCGACGGCCGCCCCGAGCTGGTGGTGGTGGACCTCCACGGCGAGTCGGTGAGCGAGAAGCAGATCTTCGCCTGGGCCGTGGACGGCACCGTGACGGCGGTCATCGGCACGCACACGCACGCTCCCACGCTGGACGCGCGCGTGCTGCCGGGCGGCACCGCCTACGTCAGCGACGTCGGCATGACCGGCCCCTCGGGCGGCATGCAGGGCTACGAGCCGGGCGTCTTCGTAAACGCGATGCGCACCCGCCTTCCGGCACAGGGCCGAGGCGGCTGGGCAGACGGGCCAGTGGAGTTCGGTGCCGTGGTCATCACGGCCGAGCCGGGGCGAGCCATCGACATCCAGCGGCTCCCCCTTCACGGAGAGGGAGGACCCGCATGAGACGACTCGCACCGATCCTGTTCAGCCTGCTGTTGCTGTTCGGCCTGGGCGTCGCCTCCGCCCAGCACCTAACCATGGCGGCCGCCGCCCAGCCCGACACGCTGGACCCGCAGGCCACCGCGGCAACGTCGGCATTCGCGATCACCAAGTCCCTGTACGACACGCTCGCGGAGATGAACCAGCAAGGCGAGATCGTGCCGTCGCTGGCGTCGTCGTGGGACATCAGCCCCGACGGCCTGACCTACACCTTCCACCTGGTGAAGGCCACCTTCTCGGACGGCACGGCCTTCGACAGCCAGGACGTGAAGGCCTCCATCGAGCGCATCCAGAGCAAGGCGCTCGCCTCGCCGAAGCGCGGCGAGTTCGAGCCCATCGCGCACATCGCCACGCCCGACGCGCGCACCGTGGTGCTCACGCTCAGCAAGCCCGACCCCGCCCTGCTCGCCACGCTGGCGTCGGGCTGGGGCGCGATCCTGCCGTCGCAGGCCATCGCCGCGGGCCACGACTTCGCGAACCACCCCGACGGCACGGGGCCGTTCCGCCTCGGCACGTGGGTGCGCGACAGCTCCATCACCCTCATCCGCAACCCGGACTACTTCAAGGGCGCTCCTCCCCTGGCGCAGGTCACCGTGCGCTTCGTGAAGGACGCCGCCGTGCAGCTGCAGGGCCTCATCAGCGGCCAGTTCGACGTCATCGACACGGTGGCGGCCGCGGACGAGCCCACCGTGACCAAGAACCCGGCGCTGCGCCTGGTGAAGAAGCCCTCCGGCGAGGTGCTGGTCGCGTCCATCAACAACCGCCGCCCCTACCTGAGCGACCCGCGCGTGCGCCGGGCGTTGAACCTGGCGATCGACAAGCAGACCATCCTGAACGTGGCCTACGGCGGCGGCACGCCGGTCGGCACCTTCATGGAGGTCGGCAGCCCGTGGCTCCCGGCATCGATCAAGCCCTTCCCCTACGACCCCGAGCAGGCCAAGGCGCTGCTGCAGCAGGCGGGCGTGCCCAAGAACTGGACGCTGAACCTGGTGCTGCCGCAGCCCTACCCGCAGCACATCAAGGCCGGCCAGATGCTGCAGGCGATGCTTCGCCAGGTGGGCGTCAACACCAAGATCAAGGTCGTCGAGTGGGGCGTGTGGCTCTCGACCGTGTACGAGGGCGCGCACGACTTCGACCTCACCGTCATCGGCCACACCGGCAAGCTCGACCCCTCGTTGCGCCTGAGCGGCTACGGCGACCCCAAGACCAACTACATCGGCTACGACAACCCCACGGTGGTGAAGGAGCTCGCCGAGGCGGCGTCCGCCACCGACCCCGCCACCCGCAAGGCGCTCTACGCCAAGGTGCTCCAGGCGATGCACGACGACGCGCCCTTCATCTACTTCGGCACGCCGTTCACCACCTACGCCGAGCGGAAGAGCGTGAGCGGCTTCTGGATCACGCCGCTGCTCGACACCTTCGACTTCCGGACCGCGACGGTGAAGTGAGCGCGCGGATGCGAGGCAGGCGCTCCGGCGCCTGCGCTGCCGGGCCGCCAGCGCGCGGGCCGGACCGGTCGCGCCCCCGGGCGCGGGGCCCGGTGCGCCTGCCACCACCGCCTGGCTGAGGTCATGAGCCGCTACCTCCTCGGCCAGCTGCTGAGCTTCGTCGTCACGCTGTGGGCGGTGTTGACGCTGGTGTTCGTGGGCGTGCGCGCGCTACCGGGGGACGCCGCCACGATCGTCGGCGGGATCGACACCACGCCCACGCAGGTGCGCGCGCTGCGCCACGCGCTGGGGCTGGACCGCTCGCTGCCGCAGCAGTACGCGACCTACTGGTCGGAGCTGGTCCGCGGGGACCTCGGCACCTCGCTGCGCCAGCAGCGGCCCGTCCTCGCCATCCTGATGCAGCGGCTGCCGGTGACGGCGTCGCTGGCGGGGCTGGCCTTCTTGATGTCGCTGCTGCTCGGCACGGCGCTGGGGCTGCTGGCGGGCCTCAGACCGGGGGGCGCCGCCGACCGGCTGGCGCTGGCGCTGACCACGGTGGGGCTGGCGCTGCCCGAGTTCTGGTTCGGCTTCCTGCTGATCCTGCTGTTCGCCGTGCGGCTGGCGTGGTTCCCCGTGGTCGGCCTGCCGGCCGGCGGCGTGCTGGCGGCGCTTCCCGGCATGGTGCTGCCGGCGGTCACGCTGGCCTTGCCGCGCGCCGCGCAGATCGCGCGGCTGACGCGGGCCCGCGTGCTGGACGAGCTCAGCGCCGACTACGTGCGCACCGCGCGCAGCAAGGGCGCCACGCCCGCGCGCACGGGCCGTCACGTCGCGGCCAACGCGCTGCCCGGCGTGGTGCCGCTGCTGGCGCTGGAGCTCGGCGGCCTGCTCACCGGCACCATCGTCGTGGAGCAGGTGTTCGGCATCCCCGGCCTGGGCCTCGGCATCCTCGACGCCATCAGCGCTCGCGACTACCCGGTCGTCCAGGGCGTCGCCATCCTGGCCGTGACCATCTACGTGGTCGTGAACCTCCTCGCCGACCTCACGCAGTTGCTGGCGGACCCGCGCCTGAGGATCTCGTGACGCGGTTGCGCATCGGCGTCGTGCTGGGGCTGCTGGTGGTGGCTTCGGCCGCGCTGGCGCCCCTGCTCACGCCGTACGACCCCATCGCACCGGACTACACCGAGATCTACGCTTCGCCGAGCCTGGCGCATCCGCTGGGCACCGACGGCCTCGGCCGCGACGTGCTGGCGCGCTCGCTCGCCGGCGGGCGCGTGTCGCTGCTGGTGTCGCTCAGCGCCACGCTGTTGGCGTGCGCGGTGGGCGTGGCGGTGGGCATCACCTCCGCCGGCCTGGGCGGCGCCGCGGACACCGCGCTGGTGCGCGTCTTCGACGCGGTGCTGGCCTTCCCCGGCTTCCTGCTGGTGCTGCTGGTGGTGACGATCCTCGGCGGCGGCGAGGCGCAGACCGTGCTGGCGATGGGCGTGGCGGGCGCGCCGCTGTACTTCCGGATCGCCCGCTCCTTCACGCGCAGCGAGCTGCGAACCGACTATGTGCTGGCCGGCGAGGCGCTGGGCGCCACCCGGACCCGGCTGCTGTGGCGGCACGCCCTGCCAAACTTCGCCGGCGCCCTATGGGTGCAGGCCGCCAGCACGGCCGCCACCTTCCTGCTCGTCGAGGCCTCGCTGAGCTACCTGGGGCTGGGCGTGCCGCTGCCCACGCCGAGCTGGGGAAACGTGCTGCAGGACGCGCGCTCCTACCTCACGCGCCAGCCCTGGGCGGCGCTGGGGCCCGGCATCTTCCTGGCCGCCGCCTCGCTGGCGTTCCAGTTCATCTCGGACGGGCTGCACGACCGGCTGGACCGGCGCCGCTGACGAGGCACAATGGCCCTGTGCACAATGGCCCTGTGAGCCCCGCACCGCCGAGCGCCCCGCCGGGGGACGCGCACGACCGCCTCGTCGCCGCCATCCACGCCGCGCCGCAGCGCCTGGTGATGGCCTTCGCGGGCGCCGGCGCGCAGGCGCTGGCGCGGCTGCACGCCACCGCCGGCTCGTCGCGCACGGTGCTGGAGGCGCGCGACCTGTACGCGCCGCGCACGCTGGCCGAGTGGGTGGGCTTCACGCCCGCGCACGTGACCACCAGGGAGGTCGCTGCCGC
>CAYOXR010000150.1:0-9925 GCA_964407955.1 uncultured bacterium
AGACCGCTTCGGCGCCCTCCGAGCGGCCGATCCAGTTGGTCTGCATGACCCTCACGCGCTCGGGCCAGTCGAGCCCCTCGAAGTCGAGCAGCTCCTCGGCGTAGTCGGTGATCTTGAAGTGCCATTGCGGCATCAGCCGCCGCTCGATCAGCGCGCCGGAGCGTTCTCCCCGTCCGTTGACGACCTGCTCGTTGGCCAGCACAGTCTGGTCCACCGGATCCCAGTTGACGTACGACTCCTTGCGGTAGGCCAGGCCCCGCTCGAACATCTTGATGAAGAACCACTGGTTCCAGCGGTAGTACTGCGGATCGCAGGTCACCACCTTCTTCGACCAGTCGAACATTGCGCCCATCTGGCCGAACTGCTCCTCCATGCGGGCCATGCGCTCATAGGTCAGGCGCGCCGGATGCACGTCGCGCCCCTCCTTGGCGGCCTTGATGGCCGCGTTCTCGGCCGGCAGCCCGAAGGCGTCGAAACCCATCGGGAAGAGCACGTTGAAGCCCCGCATGCGGTGATAGCGCGCGGCGGCATCGGCGGGCGCCTCGGCGTACCAGTGCCCGACGTGAAGGTCGCCCGACGGGTAGGGGTACATCGTAAGGAAGTAGTACTTCGGACGTTCGTCGTCGCGGAGGTCGACGTCGTAGAGCCGTTGAGCGCGCCAGCGCGCCTGCCACTTCGGCTCGATCTCCTGTGGGTTGTAGCGGTCGCTGCGGTAGGCGGGCGCGTCCGCTTGCTTGGCTTCGGTCATGACATCTCCAGTATACGTGCGCCCCACGCGGCTTTCCGGGGGCCATGGGGGTCGGCGGGCCGGCGATGATGGGGGCTCCGGCAGCCGGCTCGAGCGTCCGCTCGTGTCGGCTCGTGCCGGCCCACGCCGTCTCCACGGTATCGGCGGCCCGCACAGGAACGGCCCCGACCAGCGAGTCGGGGCCGACGCGGAGCCCGGGTGGAGGGTGGGCTCAGCAGTTCGGCTCCCCCACGGCTAGCCGGCGTGTCCGACCGCAATGCGCGCAAGCGGGCTGGCGCATCCACCGGTCACCGGACATGTCTCGCGTCTGCGTCACGCAGGCAGGATAGGCACTCGCTGCCGTGCTGTCAATGGCATGGGCCCCGGCGATCGACGCGCGTCGCGCCTGGGAGGTGCCGCGCGCTCGCCTGGCACGGCGGGGTGCCGTCAGGGAAGGGTACACTACGGGCGCGAATGCTGCAGCAGCCCGACGGGGCGCGCCGCCGCCGACGGTTGCGGGTTCGCGCCTGCCGCGGCTCGGTGAGGATGCAATGGGCGCGGTGCGCCCTCGACACGCTTGGAGGCATCCATGGACTTCGACCTGATCGTGATCGGCTCCGGCCCCGGCGGCTACCATGCCGCCCTGCGCGCGGCGCAGCTCGGGCTAAAGACGGCCTGCGTGGAGAAGGGCGCGGTGGGTGGCGTCTGCCTCAACACCGGCTGCATTCCCACCAAGGCGCTTCTTCACGTCGCCGGCATCATGCGCGAGGCCCGGCACGCCAAGGACTTCGGGCTCGCCTTCGCCGAGCCGAAGCTGGACCTCAAGCGCATGAACGCCTGGAAGGACGCGGTCGTCAAGAAGATGACCGGCGGCGTGCAGATGCTCTTCAAGGGCAACAAGGTGACGCTGATCGAGGGCGAGGGACGCTTCGTCGACCCGCATACCCTGCAGGTCGGGGACCGCCAGGTGAGCGCCGAGCGCTTCGTGGTGGCCACGGGATCCCGCCCCATCCAGATCCCCGGTTTCGAGTTCGACGGCGAGCGCATCATCGACTCCACCGGCGCGCTGACCATCGCCAAGGTTCCCAAGCGCTTCTTGGCGATCGGTGGCAGCGCCATCGGCCTGGAGTTCAGCGACGTCTACGCGGCGCTCGGCTCCGAGGTGACGGTGGTCGAGATGATGGACCGCATCGTGCCGCTGGGCGACGCCGACGCCTCCAAGGAGCTGCACAAGGCGCTGGAGAAGAAGGGCATGAGCATCCGCACCTCGAGCAAGGCGGTCGCTCAGAAGAAGACCGACAAGGGCACCGAGGTCGTGGTGGAGGGCGCCCAGGGCAAGCGCGAGACCATCACGGTCGACGTGATCCTGGTGGCGGTCGGGCGCGTGCCCAACGGTGCCGGCCTGGGGCTCGAGGCGGCCGGTGTCGAGGTCGACGAGCGCGGGTTCGTGCCGGTCGTCAACGACCACATGCAAACCAACGTCGAGCACGTCTACGCGATCGGTGACGTGGCGCGGCCGCCGCTGCTGGCGCACAAGGCCATGAAGGAGGGGCTGGCCGCTGCCGAGCACGCCGCAGGCAAGCCCAGCGGCTACGACACCGTGGTCCCCGCCGTGATCTACACCAGCCCCGAGCACGCCAGCGTCGGCATGACCGAGCAGGAGGCCAGGGACGCCGGCTACACGCTGCGCATCGGCCGCTTCCCGCTATCCGCGTCCGGCCGCGCCACCACGCTCGGGGTCGACAGCGGCATGGTCAAGCTCATCGGGGACGAGAAGACCGATCTGCTCCTCGGCTTCCACATGGTCGGGCCGAACGCCGGCGACATCGTCTCCGAGGCGGCTCTCGCCATCGAGATGGGCGCCACGCTGGAGGACATCGCGCTCACCCAGCATGCCCACCCCACCATCGCCGAGGCGGTCATGGAAGCCGCCGAGCACGCGCACGGGCAGGCCATCCACATCGCCAACCGGCGACGCTGAGCAGGGCCCGCGCTCAGGTGGTGTAGTCGGCGTTGATGCGCACGTACTCGGCCGTGAGGTCGCAGCCCCAGGCCTCGCCGGCACGCTCCCCTGCGGCCAGGTCGATCTCGATCACGACCTCCTCGTCGCGCATCTTGCCCGACAGGGTCTCGGCATCGAACGGCTTGACGGTGCCCTGGTAGACGAGTTCGCCCTGCAGTGCGATGCGCAGGTTGGCGAGGTCGGACACGGCCGTCGAACGCCCCACCGCCGCCAGGATGCGGCCCCAGTTGGGGTCGGCGCCGTGCACGGCCGCCTTGACCAGCGCGCTGCCCGCTACGGTGCGGGCGGCGTCGCGGGCCTCGGCGACGGTGCGCGCGCCCGACACCCGCACCGTGATCAGATGCTCGGCGCCCTCGCCGTCACGGGCGATCTTCCGCGCGAGCTCGGTGGCGACCTCCTCGAGGGCGGCTACGAAGCGGTTCTTGTCGCTGGCGAGTTGCCTCGAGGACAGCACGATGGCCATGTCGTTGGTGGAGGTGTCGCCGTCCACCGTCACCTGGTTGAAGGTGCGTTCCACGATGCCCGGCCACACCGCGCGCAGGTCCTCCTGGCTGATGTCGACGTCGGTGAGGATGAACGCCAGCAGCGTCCCCATGTTGGGGTGGATCATGCCCGAGCCCTTGGCGAGGCCGAGGATCCTCCCGCCCTTGTCGAGGCTGGCCGCCACCTGCTTGGGCACGGTGTCGGTGGTCAGGATGGCGTCGGCGAAGTCGCTCGAATCGTCGCCCAGAGCCGAGGTGAGCGCTGGTATGGCGGCACGCACCTTGTCGACCGGCAGCGGTTGCCCGATCACCCCGGTGCTTGCGGTCAGCATGTCCTGGACGCGAGCCAGCGCCAGCGCCGTGGCGACCGCGCCGGCCATGTCCTCGTTGTCCCAGATGCCCCGGTCGCCCGTGGCACAGTTGGCGTTGCCGCTGTTGACGACGATGCCGCGGACCGGCGTGGCACTGGTGTAGCGCGCGCGGTTCCGTGACACGCACGGTGCCTTCACCACGTTGTTGGTGCTGGTCAGCGCCCACACGAGCGGATAGGGCGAGTACACCAACCCCAGGTCGGGCTTGGCGGACGCCTTGATTCCGGCTGCCACGCCGGCGATCTCGAACCCGATTGGGACTCTCACGGCCACGCCCCCTCTGGTGTGAGGCTCTCGGCCTCATCGAATCCGTGGGCTACGTTGAACGCCTGGACGGCCTGGCCCGCGGCCCCCTTGCCCAGGTTGTCGATCGCGCAGAAAGCCGCCACGATGCCGGTGCGCGCGTCGAAGCGCACACTCACGATGGCACGGTCGCTGCCGCTGGCTGCCTTCGTCTGAGGTAGGTCGTCTTGCACGACGACCAGCGGGTCCGCCTGGTAGTAGTCGCGGTAGATCGCCATGAGCCCGTGTTCGCTGAGCCCGTCGGCGTCGGTGGGGGCCGTGGTGCATGCTGCCAGGATGCCGCGCGACATGGGCACGATCACCGGGTTGAAGGTGACCGGGTAGGGCTGGAAGGGCTCGTGCGTTCCGACGCGCTTGCCTCCCGCCCGGGCGCGTCCCACGCTTGCCTCGATCTCGGCGGTGTGCCGGTGCGTGCCGGCCACCTTGTAGGGGCGCGCGTTCTCGTTCATCTCGGTGAAGTGCAGCGCCTGGCTCGGCGTGCGGCCGGCGCCCGACACGCCGGTAACGATGGTCGCCACCGCACTCGGCCCGAGGCGACCCGCCGCCGCCAGTGGAGCGAGCGCCAGACTGGCCGCCGTGGCGTTGCAACCCGGGCTGGCGATCAGGCGGGCCCCCGCCAGCTCGTCGCGATGAAGCTCGACCAGCCCGTAACGCGCCTGGGGGTAGAGCTCGGGGTGGGGGTGCTCGAGGCCGTACCAGCGTGCGTAGGTCTCGGGGGGCAGCCGGAAGTCGGCCGACAGGTCCACCACGGCCGCACCCGCGTCCAGCGCCTGCTTCACGAGCGGCGCGGTGGCGCCGTGCGGCGTCGCGCAGAAGACCGCCTGGCTACGCTCCAGCACGGCCTCGTTGCTCTCGAAGCGCAGCTCCGGGTAGAGGCCGGCGAATTGGGGCCAGCAGGCCTGCACGCTCTCGCCCAGGTACTGCCGGGAACCGACGGCCACGAGCTCGACACCGCGGTGGCGCGACAGGCGCTCGAGCAGGCCGGCGCCGCCGTAGCCGCTGGCCCCGAGCACGCCGACACGGATCGCCTCTGCCACCTAGGCCTCCGGCAGTCCGCCCAGGAGCTGCCACAACACCGCCTTGTGCGCGTGAAGACGGTTCTCCGCCTGAACGAAGACCACGCTTCGGGGGTGGTAGACAGTCTCCTCGGTGCACTCTTCGCCGTAGTGCGCGGGCAGGTCGTGCATGAACACGCCCCGCTCGGACAGGCGATCGAGCCATTCCGGCGTGACGGTGTAGCCGGCGAACGCCACGCGCCGGCGCTCGGCGTCCTCCTCCATCCCCATGGAGATCCACACGTCGGTGTACAGCGCGTCGGCCCCCTCGGCTGCCTGGCGAGGGTCGTGCACCAGGCTGATGCTGCCGCCGTTGGCGCGGGCTCGGGCCAGCACGTCGGGGTTCGGGCCGTAGCCTTGCGGGCAGGCGATGGTGAGATCCACGCCGGCGTGCGTCGCCGCCTCGATGTGCGAGTTGCAGACGTTGTTGCCGTCGCCGACGAAGGTCAGCTTGAGTCCCCGCAGCTCCCCGAACGTCTCCTTGAGCGTCATGTAGTCCGCCAGCAGCTGGCACGGGTGGGCGACGTCCGACAGCGCGTTGATGACCGGCACGTCGGCATGCCGGGCGAGCTGTGTCAGGGTGTCGTGGCCGTAGGTGCGGGCCATGATGCCCTCGACCCAGCGCTCCAGGTTGTGGGCCACGTCGCGGATGGTCTCGCGCACGCCCCAGCCGATGTAGTTCTGGCTGAGCAGCACCGAGTGCCCGCCGAGTTGCGCCATGGCGATGTCGAAGGTGGAGCGGGTGCGCAGCGACTGCTTCTCGAAGATCATGGCGATGGTCATGTGCTTGAGGAGCTCGGGGCGGACGCCGGCCTTCCAGTTGCGCTTCAGCTCGATCCCGCTGTCGATCAGCCCATGGAACTCCACGGAGCTGAGCTCCGCCAGAGACAACAGATCGCGGCCCTTGAGGCTCGGCACTCGCAAGACGTCCATGCGCACCCCTCTCCGGACCCCGACGTGCCCGGCCGGGCGGTCGGTAACTGTCGACACGAGCGCGGGCCCGGGCGAATGGCTACGACTGTACCACGCGTCACGCCCGCGGCCGGGACCGCGAGGACTGCCCTGGTCGCGAATCAGGCGCCGCCGAGCAACCCCAGGTACCAGCTCAGGATGTCATGGCCCAGGAACAGTGCCAGCACTCCGCCCAGGACCAGCGCAGGCCCGAACGGCACGACGCGGTCGCCGCCGGCAAGGCGGGCGGCGATGCCGCCCAGTGCGCCCGCGATCACCGCCAGCAGCAGGCCCACAAGGAAGGCTTCCCACCCCAGCAGGGCGCCCAGTACGGCCGCCAGCTTGACGTCGCCGAAGCCCATGGCCACGGGCTCGTCGTCCGCCTGCTCGTCCGCCTGCTCGTGGGCCGTGCCGCTGGCCGCATCCGGCGTTCCGGCGACCGCTACAGCGGCCTCGGCGCCGGACGTCTCGTCCGCATGCAGCGCGTCATGGAGCCACCAGTAGAACGAACCAACCAGCGCGAAGGTGCCGGCGGCCACGACGCTGCCGGCGATGGCGGCCGAGGGGGAGACCGTGAAGCTGGTGGTGGACAGCACCAGCCCCACGACCCACAACCCGTACAGCGGACCTTCGGGAAGGCGCAGCGTCCGCCGGCTGATCAGGTTCACGAGCACGCTGGCGGCGCCCACCGCGAGCCCGATCTGCCACCCTCCGAAGGCGCCCGCCACGGCCGCCAGGTTCGCCTGATCCAGGCTGACCGGCCACAGTCGCTCGCGCGTGTCAGCGAAGCGGCGCAGTACCAGGGCCCCGAGGCGGTTGATGAGCAGCAGCACGCCGGCACCGGTGGCCGCGCCGGCCAGCGCCCCGGCCGGTGTCGGCAGCCCCGACAGGGGTGCGGAGAGAAGACTGCCCACCACCGCCAGCGCCAGCGCCGGGAGCGTGAGGCCGTCGGGCAGGGTGTAGTGATCCAGATCGATGGCCGCGGCCATCACCAGCATGGCGAGCACCACCGCCGCCGGCAGGAACGTCGCGCCGTACAGAACCGGCGGCCAGTTGAGGGCCAGCGCCACGAACAGCGCCGTCATGATGGCCTCGACGACGGGGTAGCGCCAGCCGATCGCCGCGCCGCAGCTGCGACAACGGCCACGCAGGGCCAGGAAGGAGAAGATCGGCACCAGCTCGAGCGGGCCCAGGCGGTGGTTGCAGCTGGGGCAGTGACTGCCCGGGAACACGATCGACTCGCGGCGGGGAAGCCTGTGGACGACGACGTTGGCGAAGCTGCCGATGAGTGCGCCGACCACCCCGGCCAGGACCGCGATCGGGGCTGTCACGCAGGCACCGGCGCGGCCCTGAAGGGGCGCCGGCGGGCGCCGGGCAGGAACGGAGAGGATGGCAGAAAGCGGCGCACAGACGTAACCTCGGAGGACCTGGCTTCTCATCATGAGGGTGGTAGACTACCCCCGCTATGAAGAGACTCACCCTTGTCGCTCTGGCCGCCGCCCTGCTGGTTGCGCTCGTTGCGGCGACTCCGAGCGTGCAGAGCCAGCCCGCCCACATCGCGTTCGTCGACTCCCAGGCCGCGATCAACGCCCACCCCGCCGGCCAGGCGGCGGACAAGCTGAAACAGGAGGCGCAGACGGAGATCACCGGCCTGCGCACCAAGATCGACGCGCTGGCGCAGAAGCAGCAGCAGGGCCAGCAGCTCAGCCCCGCCGATCAGGAGCGTTACTCGACGCTGGTGACCACCCTCAACGCGGTGCAGAAGCGCTACCAGACCGATATCCAGAAGGCGGCCCAGCCCGCGGTCAGTGCCGTGAACCAGGCCATCAAGGAAGTGGCGCAACGCGACGGCTACACCATCGTCCTCGACTCGCGCGCTGCCGGCAACAGCGGCAGCGGCCTGGTGGTGTATGCCGATCAGAACCTCGACATCACCGGTCAAGTGATCGACCAGATGAAGACGGACGGAGCGATCCCCGCCGCCGGCGGCGCCGGCAACACGACCGGCAACGGCAACACGACCGGCAACGGCGCCAACACCAACGGGACGACCAAGACGGGCAACTAGCGCGGCCGATGACACGTCCCGGCGATTCCGGCGGCGGCAGGTGGCGTGGGCTCCGCCCGTCGCCGTGGCGCTGTCGCTGTGGCCCCGCCAACGTGGCCCCGCCAATGTGGCCCCGTCGCGGAGCACGCGCCGAGGAGCGACCGGCTAGCGGGACGAGGTGTCGCCGGACGGCTGGGCCGGATTCGGCTCGGACCCGTCCGCAGCGTTGGCGCCATCGTGTTCGTCCGGACCGTCGTCGGGGCGCGTGCCAGCGGGCGCCGGCAGTTCCCCGCGGAGCTCGTCCAGCACGGCCGCATCGGCTTCCGACAGCGCCGCACGCCGCAACAGCTCGGGACGCCGCAGCAGGGTTCGCCTGAGCGCCTCGCGACGCCGCCAGGCGTCGATCTTGGCGTGATGGCCGCTCAGCAGCACCTCGGGCACGGGGTCGCCTTCGAACGCCAGGGGGCGTGTGTACTCGGGATAGTCGAGCAGTCCGGTGCTGAACGACTCCTGGCGGTGACTCTCGGCATCGCCCAGCGCTCCGGGCTGCAAGCGCGCGATGGCCTCGACCAGGCACAACGCGGGAAGCTCGCCGCCCATCAGCACGAAGTCGCCCAGCGACAGCTCGCGCGTGACGAGGCCCTCGACGCGGGCGTCGAAGCCCTCGTAGCGTCCGCTGAGGATCACCACGTGGTCCAGACTCGCGAAGTGCTCGACGAGCCCCTGGTCCAGCGGCTGCCCGGCAGGCGAGAGGAGCACCGTCTCGTCGGGCGGCGGCCGGTCCGCCGCCGCTTCGGCGAGGGCCGCGGCCGCCACATCCACGCGGATGACCATGCCGGCACCGCCGCCGTAGGGAGCGTCGTCGACGCGGCCGGTCCGGTTGCCCGCGAAGCGCCTCAGGTCCCGCGTCTCGACCTGCAGGAGGCCACGGGCGATGGCCCGGCCGAGGAGCGCCTCACCGAGGTACGGCGTGACGAGCTGCGGGAACAGCGTGTACAGCGTGATTCTCATGGTGGCGGCAGCAGGCCCTCCGGCGGGTCGATCAGCAGCACGGCGCCCGCCTCCACGTGGACGTAGGGCGCGGCGAGCGGGAGCAGCAGCTCGTCGCCGGCGACGTCGACGACCAGAAGGGTGTTGCCGTGGGCCGGCCGCACCTCGCGCACGCTGCCGATGACGGCCCCGCCCATGCGGACCTCGGCACCCAGCAGCCGCTGCGCCGCGTCGGAGGATGCCGCGCCGGCGGCAGCCGGCGCGAACACCTCGGCGCCGACCAGCGCGCGTGCGGCGTCGCGGTCGCGAACGCCCTCGAGGTACATCACCTGGGCGCCGCCCAGCCGGCGAACCGCACGCAGCCGGGCCGCACCGAAGCCGACGACGAACAGCCGGCCGCCGGGGCTCAGGCTGGGGCGCGCATGTGGATCGCTGGGTTGCAGGCGGATCCCCCCTTCGAGCTGGTAGGCGCGGCCCAGGCGGCCGATGCGCTGGTAGCCTCGAGGCGGGGTGACAGCGGTGGGATCTCCGGGCACGCGCCCTCTTCCGGGCAGGGCCGATCCCGGCGCCCTAGTCGATCAGCTGGACCTCGACGCGCTGACGGCCGTCGGCCGCTGCGCGCGCCAGGGTCCGGATGGCGTTGATGATGCGCCCGCCACGGCCGATGACGCGGCCCGCATCGTCGGGCGCGCAGCGGATTTCGATGCGCAAGCCCTTGTCGTTGCGCTGGGCGGTGATGCCCAGTTGCTCCGGGTCGGCAACCAGGTTCTGAACGATGTAGGTGACGAGCTCGAGCGGCATGGTGGCGGCCAGGCCCTGCTAGGCCTTTGCCTCCGCGCGGCGGGTGTAGTCCGCCCGCTTCTTGGCGTGCACGGCGGGGACCTCGACGCCCACCTTCTCCAGCAGCCGCACCACGGTGTCGGTGGGCTGGGCGCCCTGCGCGAGCCAGTAGGCGGCCCGCTCGGCCTCGACGCGG